>DATEXS010000127.1:0-3197 GCA_035256725.1 Anaerolineae bacterium | reverse complement strand
CCGCGAGGGCACTACTGCCTTTGCAGCGAATCATCACCGTGGGAATGGACATGGCGGCGCGTCAACAGGGGTACAGATAGAGGCGTGCCGGCCGTGGATGACAAGACCAGCGCCAGTGTGACCTACCTGCGGTATGATGGGCGCCAGAGTAGCAGGACCGAGCGCCCCGTGGTCCGTGAAGCCCCCTGGACTATCCACGTCAACGACCAGGAACTGGTGACCCTGTTCTGCACTCCTGAGAAGCTGAACTTCCTGGTGTTGGGGTTCCTTGCCGCTGAAGGGGTGATCGACGGCCTGGACGATGTGCTGCTGCTCCAAGTCTGCGAGGATCAGGAGGGGGTCATCGACGTTAAGCTGGACGAGCGGGAGTTCTCCCTGCCCAGCCGGCCTATTCTGCTCTCGGGCTGCGGCCGCGGCGTCACCTTCGACGACCTCTCCGGGAGGCAACGTATCATAGAGTCCTCACTAGAGGTGCCAGCAGAGCAAATATCTCGACTGATGCGAGACTTGCACCATCAGGCTGAGATCCATCAGGCGGCGGGAGGTACCCATGCGTCGGCGCTGTCCGATGGCGAGCGGTTGCTGGTAGTGGCCGAGGACGTGGGAAGACACAACACGCTGGACAAGATCAGGGGCGAGTGCCTCTTTCGGGAGATCCCCACCAAAGATCGCCTGCTGCTAACCACAGGGCGCATCTCCTCGGAGATGGTGATCAAGGCCGCGAAGATGGAAGTGCCCATCGTGGCTTCGCGCAGCAGCCCCACGGACCTGGCGCTCAACCTCGCCCGCGACTGGCAGATGACCGTCGTCGGGTATGTGCGGGGCGGCAAGATGAACATCTACACCAGGCCCGAGAGGGTGCTTCTCCGCTAGTCCGCGCCTCTTACATATCGGATGCGGCGGGTCAATGACCAGCGAGTCTGTGGCCAAGGTGACAGCCAGTCGGCCCCGGCCCAGACTGCTGGAGGCTCAGCGCCCCGATCAATAGCCAGGCCATGTTGGCGTTTTCGGTACTTGTGGCAGAGAGGGTCGCAACTGAGAGCGGCGTAGTCGAGCAATGGGTATTCTGAACGACGCGCGAATGTATACACGTTTCCTCTGGGGGTTGAGAGGATACGTGCGCAATACGATTTCTCTGGAGGAAGCCCAGGCGACAGTCCGACAGCGCATGGCGGAGAGGGAAGCCAACTTCTTGCGCCTTGTCCAGCGGGGCATCTTTGGCTATCCGCGAAGCCCATATCTGCCCCTCCTGAAGCTGGCTGGTTGTGAGCTGGGAGACATCGAAAACCTGGTTCGGGAAAAAGGTCTGGAAGGCACGCTTCTGACCCTGCGGGAGGCGGGAGTCTACTTCACCTTTGAGGAGTCTAAGGGGAGGGAGCCAATTGTGCGCGGTGGGCAGGTCATCTCCGCGCGTCCCGCCGATTTCAACAACCCCTTCCTGAGCCACTACTACTACGTGGAGAGCGGAGGCTCGACCGGCGCTGGGACCAGGGTGCCGACTGATCTGGACCACATGGCGGCTAATGCCAGTACCATCATGCTCGGCCTCGATGCCCACGGCACGTTGGGATTGCCCTCTGCCTTCTGGTATGGCGTTCTGCCCGATAGCTCCGGACCAAACGCTGTTCTGCGCCACGTGCGGTGTGGCGAAGTGGTCCACAAGTGGTTCTCGCCCATCATGCCCGGTGACCTGAGACCTTCCCTCAAGAATCGTCTGGCCACGCGGCTTATCGTTAGCCTGGGGCAGTTCTACGGCGCGCCCATCCCAGCGCCGGAGCCAGTCCATCTGGATGAGGCCGCCGTCGTAGCTCGGTGGATGGCTGAGACTGTCCAGACCCACGGTGGCTGTGTACTGCGGACCAATGTCAGCAAGGCTCTGCGGGTGTGCGTTGCCGCAAGAGAGGAGGGGATCAATCTGGCGGGCACCATCTTTATGGGCGGAGGAGAGCCTCCCACACCAGCCAAAGTGCAGCAGATCACGGGGTCCGGGGCGCGCTGGGTTCCCACCTACTTCTTCACCGAGGTTGGCGCCGTGGGCTGGGGCTGTGCCCGGCCCGTGGACAGCAACGACATACATCTGTTCAAAGACGCCCTGGCCCTGATCCAATATCCCCGCCGGGTGCCCGGGTCCGACATCACCGTAGAAGCCTTCCATTTCACCAGCCTCCTGCCCACCGCGCCGAAGCTGATGCTCAATGTAGAAAGCGATGACTACGGCACCATCGAAACGCGCTCCTGCGGATGTCCCTTGGAGACCTATGGTTTCACAGAGCATCTGCGTCACGTCAAGAGCTATCGGAAACTTACCGGGGAAGGAGTGACCCTGGTGGGCGGCGAGATGGTGCATGTCCTCGAGGAGGTGCTCCCAGCCCGCTTCGGCGGTAGCCCGCTGGACTATCAACTGCTAGAGGAGGAGGATGAGCAGGGATTCACCCGACTGAGCTTGGTGATCAGTCCAAAGGTCGAAATCGCGGATGAGGCCGAGGTTGTCCTAACCGTTCTCGAAGCCCTGGGGCACGGCAGCGATGCGGCGGATCAAGCGCGGGCACTTTGGAGTCAAGCGGGGTCTCTGCGAGTAAAGAGGGCAGAGCCGGCATGGACATCTAGAGGCAAGCTGATGCCCTTGCGGTTGACCCGGGATTCCAGGAATTCAACCGGTCCTTTGCCTGACTAGGCCCGGTCAGCAAGCCAGCGCCGGCCGGAATACAGAAAGGAGTCTGGATGACACTGAGACAAGTCTGCAAATGGTGGCAAAGGAACGAACGAATTCGGCGGACCTTGTATGTCTTGCTGGCGGTGAACCTTGCCCTGCTCACGTACGCCTGTGCGTCTCCGACAGTGGTCCCTGACGAACAAGAGCCTGTGCACCTCAAGGTGACCAGCCAGCCATATCTCTCCTTCGCCCCCTACTATATCGCGCAGGCGGAGGGCTATTTCGCCGAGGAGGGGCTTGAGGTCGAGTTTGTGGAGCTGACAGGTGAGGAGGCCACTCCCCTCTTGATTCAAGGCGAACTCGATGTGACAGTCGGCTTCGGCGTCTACTACCTGAACGCCATGGCCCGGGGTGCTGAGGTGAAGGTTGTGGCGGACAAGGGCCATATCGGCACGACAGGGTGCTCGTCAGGCGCCCTGGTCGTCAGGCGGGAGCTATTCGAAACGGGGGAATTGGATAGCGTCGCCGAGATGGAGGGGCGAAC
>DATEXS010000126.1:0-5205 GCA_035256725.1 Anaerolineae bacterium | reverse complement strand
GACCAGGAGGGGTCCATCCCCTGGGTCAGCCGCCTCAGACCGGTCCCGTCGGCATTCACCACGTAGATGTCGCCTCCGCTGCCCACCTGGAAGACAAACCGGCCCTCGAGACCGGGGGTCGGAGTTGCAGTCGGCGGCAATGGAGCAGGAGTCGCCACAGGGATCGATGTAGGCACAGGAGGCACCAGCGTGGCCGTAGGTGTGCTGGTCGGTGGTAGCGGCGTGGCCGTTGGCGTATCGACCGGAGTGGCCGTGGACACTGCTGTGGGGGGTGCCAACACCGGAGTGGCAGTGGACACAGCCCCCTGGCCAGGTTGCGTGCCCGGCAGCCCACCACATCCGGTCACCAAGATGAGCAACACACTGAGCGCTAGTATCTTCCTGTCCATCTACTGAGTCCCCACGAAGATATCGACGAAAGCAGTCATCCCCCAACGCAGGTCTGGGTCCTGTTCCTCCAACTCGATAGTGACTTTGTAGTTGGTGCCCCCTTGCTCCAGGCTGGCCATGGGCGCGATCTTCGTGACCAGACTCCCCATGTTCCGTTCTGGTAGCGCATCGAAGGTCAGCTCTACCGTTTGACCAACCTGCAGGAGATACAGGTCCACTTCATTGAGATCGGTCGTCTCTATTATGAATGTACCAACATCCCCCAAGACGACAGCCGGCGCGCCTTGGCTTACCATCTCCCCATCCCGCACCAGCACGGCCCCAATGGTACCAGCGAAAGGCGCCGTCAAGGCCGCGTCATCGACCGCCGAGACGGCTCGGTCCAGAGCAACCTCCGCTTGCGCGACCTGCGCTTCCACCACCGCCGCGTCCTCCGCACGCGATCCCGCGCTGAGCAGCGACAGCGATGCGCGGGCTCCATCCACCTCTGCTTGTGCCGCGGCGATGTCTTCCGCCGACGCTCCCTGCACCAGTGCTTCGTACCGAGCCTTGGCGATCTCGTACTCCACGGTTGCTTGCTGCAAAGCCAAGGCCTGCGGCATCTCCCCTATCTCTTCCAACCAGGAAACCTCGTCGTAGGCCGCCTGAGCTTGCTGCAATGCCAGAGCCGCGGTCTGCATCGCGCCCTTGGCCGCCGTTACTTCCTCCTCGGTGGCCCCTGCCTGAAGTTTCGCCAGGTGGGCCTGGGCCGCTGCCAGACCGGCCCTCGCCACAGCCAACTCCTCCGGCCTGGGAGATGCCTTGACCTGGGACAGCGTTGCCTGAGCCGTCGCTAGCGCCGCCTCGGCCTCAGCAACGGCAAGTTCGAGGTCCCTACGGTCCAACTGGACGAGGAGCTGCCCTTCTTGAACTTCGGCCCCCTCGCCCACCAGCACCTCGTCCACCACCCCGCTCATGCCGAAGCTCAGGGTGGCCCACCGCAAAGGCACTACAACGCCGGTGGCGGACACCACCTGTGTCACTTGCTCTTCAGACTCCTCAGGGATTTGGGCCTCGGGCTGGGGAGCTAGGTAGTTGCTGTAGACCCACGCACCGCTCGCCACGACGACGGCTGCCACCACCCCAATCACGATCTTCTTCACCATCACAACCTCCGTAATCTGCAGCACACCCTTGCGCTCTGGGGGGCTACTCGTATCTCAATGCCTCCAAAGGATCGAGCCGCGAAGCCCACCACGAGGGATACAGTCCTGCGATAGCTCCCAATGCCAGCGCCAAGACAAGGGCACGCACCAGGAGTTCTCCCGAGTAGAAAGGCTCCAGCATCGCGAGCAGCAGTGGAAACAGGTTTCCCAAACCCATGCCCAGCACGATTCCCACCACCCCTCCTACGGCGCTGAGCAGGAGAGACTCCTTCATGATCATTCCCAGGACGCGACCCTTGCGCCACCCCAGCGCCCTGAGGACACCAATCTCTCTGGTTCTCTCAAAGACGGACATAAACACTGTGTTCATCATTCCTATACCGCCCACCAACACAGCCAGAAACGTTATGGCCCCGATCATGGCATCCATAGCCTTGAAGTCCGGCAGGCTGTCTGCAAACTCCGCTGTCTTGGAAACGGAGACCTCGGGAAAGTGCTCCTCCAGTTCTTTGAGCACGCTGTCCACCTGCCTGGGGTCCCACAGCGCTATTCCCAGAAAACCCACTTTGCGGGGTCCGCCGAAGAGCGCCTGCGCTTCTCGCAACGAGATGACCATTGCGCTGTCTTCGAAGGCGACCCCCGTCTCGTAGAGGCCAACCACGCGGAATCGACTGCCGAGCACATTGACCGACTCGCCTACCTCCACCCCCATGGCGTCGGCGGCCGTGCGGCCCAGCAGCGCCTGCCGCGTGCCGCTGAGTGCCTCACCCTCCACTATCCGGAAATGCCTGATAGCGTCCGTATTTGGCTGATAGCCTTGTACGAAGAGGAGGGGCATGTTCTCGGCAGAAGAGAACCCAAACACAATCCCGGACACACTCTTTACCTCTGGCAAGGCAGCTATACGCTTGGCCACCCTCTCATCTATCGCGCTGAACTGCATGTCCGAGATACCTGCCTGCACGGCCATGAGATCGACTTGCCCGCCCCGACCGATGGAGTTGAACTGCTCGCCAAACCCCTTCGACAGACCGCTCAAGGCCACCACAGAGGCGACGGCGATACCTATGCCCAGGACGGTTAGCAGGCTTCGCGTCCGGCGTCGCACCAGGTTCCGAACGATCATCCCCCCCGGCCACCGCCTGGTGGCCTCCCCTCCTCGCTCAGCGTCGTACTGCATCGCCAGCAGGGGGTCCAGTTGTGAGGCTCGCCAGGCCGGATAGAGGCCGCCTATAGCACCCAGTCCCAGCGCCACGATGAAGGCCTGGATGAAAAGGCTAACGGAGAACTTACCCTGCATCAGCCCTGCTGTTGCGGGGATCCGGCCGAAGAGCCACACGGTGACGATTCCCAGTGCGGAACCCAGAACTCCTCCTATCAGGCTGAGCCCGATGGACTCCATCAGGATCATGCGCAACACTCTGCTCTTCCGCCAACCAAGAGCACGCAACAGCCCTATCTCCCGGGTCCGCTCGAAGATGGACATGAGCACGGTGTTCATCATCCCTACGCCGCCGATGATCACCGCCAGAAGCGAGATGCCCCAGGCGAAGGCACTGATCATTCCCATCATCGTCTCCTGAGTAGCGTTCTCGCCCGACTTCGTCACAGCGAGATCCGGGAAACGTCTCTCCATCCTCTCTCGAGCCTCGTCTGCGTCAGCCAGCTCCTTGAGTTGAACCAGGAACACGTTGACCTGGCGCGGTCGCTTGAGCATCGCCTGGGCATCCTCCAGGGTGACGACGCCTCCGCCCTCCTCCAGGCCCTGGCCCGTCTCGTAGATGCCCACGATGCGATAGGCGCTGTCATGCATCCTGATGCTGTCGCCAACCCCCCTGTTGAGGGTATCGGAGGCTAGCTTACCGATGATGATCTCGCGCCTGGATCTGGAGGTGAGCCCTTCTCCCTCCACTATCTTGAAATGCTCGATGGCGAACCCCTCGGGCTCATTCCCAAAGATTAGCAGGTAGGGAATCTGGTCAGTGGTCGCCTCTCCGTAGATCATGCCTGCAACGGCCTTGACCCCTGCCACTTTGAGGAGTTCTTCGCCAAGGCCCTGATCGATCACACTGGTCGACGGGTCCAGCGCCTCGGCCTGCGCTACCGTCAAGTCGACTCCGGCCCCAGACCACAGCGCAGCGTACCCCCCTATCAGTCCGTTCGCTACTGCCACCAGGGAAACGATGGCTGCGACGCCCAGGCTCACACCTACCAGCGTCAGCAGCGTGCGTGTCCTTCTCCGCAACAGGTTTCTCAGGATCATTCCTATAGTCCGCGGATGCGAATAGTTTGCATTAGCAATATACTATACCGCGATTTCTTGACTCTGTCAAGTCGCAGGGCAAAGGCTCTCAGCCTCAGCCAGCGCTATCAGGTCCCGGGCCTAAGCGCTTTGGCTCACGACCTCCATGTCGACTCGCTGCAGCAGAGCGCGCAGGGCGAATCTCACCTCACGCCGCTCATCTGCCGGGGTCATGCGCTCAGGTCCCGTCAGAAACCAGCCTCCAACCTCGTGTGCTGGCTCCAATATACAAGAACGATCCCCGAGAGGCATCGGCCATCTGGGGGATATGGTGATTGGCCAGGTGGACAGTCGGTGGGGCGGCTGCCGGAGGAAATTGTGCCGGAGCGCCAGGGCTATGGCCTCCGCACGGTTAGAGACGCCCAGCTTGGGGTAGCATGTGCTCCACCCGCGACCGGCAGGTCCTCGGCAACTGCCCGGATGACAGAGCAGGGCGTTCACCCCATCTCCAGCGAACACACCGGTCCACCAACAAGTACAGCGTAGTACCGTTATCGACTCCTGTCAAGCCTGCGGTCCGGTCCCCAGCTTTTCTGCGGTCAGCGTCAATCGAGGTCGTCATACAGGTCTTTGAGCTGGGCTTGTTTGGCAGCGTTCCATTCGTGGAGGGCCGCCGCCAGCGCCGAAGGGCATATCTCATCTGAGGGGGTAGAGGACAGAACTCCTTCGCTGGGCCGAAGCAACTGCCGGCGACGCTGGCTGGCAGAGACAGGGATATTCGCCGCTCCGGGGACCTGGCTACTGGACCACTATGGACGAACCCTGCCTGGGCAAAAAAGATCCCCAGGCAACGACCTACTCTCCCACACCGTTCCCAGTGCAGTACCATCGGCGCTGGAGAGCTTAACTTCCAGGTTCGGTATGGAGCTGGGTGTTTCCTCTCCGCTAGCGTCACCTGAGGAACCAATCTTGATTATTCGCTTTTTGAAGGTGCGTCTCGCACACCGACTAGCGCCCTAAGAACTGAACAGAATGCTCAAGCCCAACCGCCAAATCATATGCAGATTAAGCCCTCGACCATTAGTACGGCTTGGCTGAAGGCATTGCTGCCCTTACACCTGCCGCCTATCAAACAGGTAGTCTACCTGCGGTCTTACCCGGTTAGCCCGGTGGGTGACCTGATCTTGAGGGAGGCTTCCCACTTAGATGCTTTCAGCGGTTATCCTTTCCAGACGATAGCTACCCAGCAATGCACCTGGCGGTACAACTGGCACACCAGCGGTCTGTCCACTCCGGTCCTCTCGTACTAGGAGCAGCTCCTCTCAAGTCACCTGCGCCCACAGCGGATAGAGACCGACCTGTCTCACGACGGTCTGAACCCAGCTCGCGTGCCGCTTTAATGGGCGAACAGCCCAACCCTTGGGACCT
>DATEXS010000125.1:0-4258 GCA_035256725.1 Anaerolineae bacterium | reverse complement strand
ACTTCCACCGGGTACTGATCGAGCTGATCGGCATACTGGGACTGGGCCAGCTCCTCGCGAGCCTTGTCCAGGTCCCGGTGAAAGACGAAGACGTCCGGGTTGTGGCCGGCACACAGCGACGGAACCGGACCCACCGACTGCTGCGTCCCGGCCCACTCCAGGCCCACAGCCGCATCGTAGTCAAAGGCGTAAGCCATCGCCAGCCGGAAGTGGATGTCGTCTGTAGGCGGCTTGCGGTTGTGGATCATATAGTAGAATTCGGTGAGGCCAGGGATGGCTACGATATCAACCCCCTCGATCTCGTCCAGCGCCTGTAGTGCCTCCACGGTCTGCCACTGGTCGGTGATCTCCAACTCCTGCCGCGACATCATGGTGCGGATGGTGGCCGCTTCGGTGGTGGCGATGTTCCTGAGCTCATCGGGCGCGTTCTCATTGAACTCCCCCCACCAGCCAGCATACTTCTCCATCAGGAGATACTCCTCCAGAGGGAACTCCTTGACCGTATAGGGGCCGGAGCCAGCGTCGTGGGTCAGCAGGTACTCCTTCCCATAGTCGCCATTATCGCCATAGGGCCCTGGCGTGACGACGTTGGCCATCACCTCTTCCTCGTCCAGGATGTAGAGGCGGATCAGACTCACGAGGAAGAGGCCGGTCGGCTTGGCCAATGTGAACTCCACGGTGGAATCGTCAACAGCCGTGGCGCTGTCCACTACACCCAGGAACACATAGGCGAGGCCCTCACCGATCTCCAGCATGCGGTTCATACTGAAGGCGACGTCGCTGGCGGTGAGTTCGCTGCCATTATGGAACATGACCCCTTCTTTCAGGTGAAAGGTCCAGGTCAGGCCATCTTCTGAGACGTCCCAGCTCTCCGCGACCCAGGGTTCGACCCCTCCCTCTGTTGTAGGGAAGACGAGGGTGTCGTAGAGGTTGACCAAAGAGGACGTGCTCGAGAAGTCCGACCCCACCGCCGGGTCGATGTAGGTGGGCCAGGCATTGGTGAACCTGAGGACCGTCGGCGCTGCTGGCGGAGGGGTGGTTGGTTCCGCTGGTGGCGTAGTGGCAGTGGCTTCGGGCGGGGCGGGCGTGCCCTCCTCAGGGGGCGGAGTGGCCGTGGGGGCCGCGCAACCAGGCAGCACCATCGCCACCACGACCAGAATACTCAGGACGGTAAGCGAGAAGCGTTTGGCAGACATCTTTCCTCCTTCAAGCTCAGTGTTAGTGGACTAGGCGGCCAAAGAAACTCTCGCTGCTGTCACCCCCTTTCTCAATATCCAGATACCCCCATCTCCTTGCACAACTCAACCAACCTAGGATGGATATAGACGCCTTCAGCCTCGAGCTGAACATCCCCCGCCCACACCGAGGGGCTGGCTACGATGCCGTCTGTGTGACTGGGCGCTCCCAGGCGGGCTCGCCCTATGCCGAACTGCATGCAGCCGAAGAGTCTCTCGTCCTCCAGGATGTTGCCAGTGAGGCGGGTCACCCCGGGGTTGAAACCGTAGCAGGCATGATCCATCAGATACATCGATGAGTCACCGAAGTTGTCCAGCCAGCGCTGGAAGGTCCTCGCCTCCGCTCCTCCCTCAATCCGCTCGATACGGCCCTTGTCTACGGTGAGCCTGACCGGATCCCGCAACAACCCCAGTTCCGCCGGCGGCCAGAGAGCCCCATCGAAAACCAGGGTCCCGTGGAAGGTGTCGGCCAGCGCCTCAAACCACGATTGGCCAGCCAGCATCTGGGAGTATCCCCCTCCCTCTCCCGCACCCATCTGGGTGAAGGCGGGAGCCGCCTCGGGGTTGGTTTGTACGGCTAGGTCGGTGCCCGCCGGGCTGGTGATCCGCATCTGTTTGGCCCGGTGCGACAACTCGTACAAGGCACCGGCCATCTCCTCCAAGACGGGGTAATTCACCTGCCCGATGGTGCGTACCATCATGTCCACGTCCATGCCTGGCAGACAGAAGTATCGGCAGCCCGCCGCCACCGCTTCCTTATGCGCGTTGCTGTAGAGGGTATAGGCGACGGCGAACTCTATCCACACGTCAGCCGCCGTCAGCGCCAGCGCTACGGGCGGAGGCGGGTCCATGCAGGGATTGGGCAGGGTCTCATACCAGATGACGCTGGGCGTGGCACCGATGGCGTAGGCTGCTTGCGCAGTGGCCCAGACCACGCGCTCATCGCTAGAGGTATCGGCCGTGATCACCACCTGCTCGCCCGGCTCCACCGGCATGGCCACCTCGACCACCGTCTTGGCCGCCGCGGCCAGCTCCAAGAGCCGATACTCCCGCCTGCTCTCCGTTCCCATCGATGGCTCCCTACAATGTGCCTCGAACTTCCCCCCTCCTGAAGGCAAGAAGGGGTGGAGACACCGCCCAGATCAAGGAGCAGTCCTCTCCGGTCTGGTTGTACCAGTAGTGGGGTTGGCTGCCCTGGTAATGGATACTATCTCCAGCCTCAAGGGTGAAGGCCTCCTCTCCGACACCGATCTCCAGTTGACCCTCCAAGATGAGGAGCAACTCCTCTCCTGAGTGAGTCCCTCTCTCGGTCCTCATCGCCGGCCGGCAGGTCACCCTGCACGGCTCGATCTTCCCCCGTACCGCCGCTGACGACAGGAGCTCGAAGAGAGCTTTCTCGTCGCCGAACTCCTCACCGGCCCCCTTTCTGACCACTTGCCAGACTGGCTGGGGATGCTCGAAGAAGGACCTGAGCTCCACCCCCAGTGTGTTGGCAATGGAGGAGAGTGTGGTCAGGGAAGGATGGGCCTTGTCCCTTTCAATCTGCGACAGATAGCTGGCAGAGAGGCCCACCATCCTACCCATCTGGGATAAGGTGATCCCATGCTGAGCTCGAAGAGCCCTGAGCCGGGCTCCCAGACTCTCTATCTCCGCATCTGCCTCTGCCATCGCTCGCCCCGCGACGAACGCCATGGATTCCACCTCTTGGCAACACGTGTGCCAAGTCCCCTGGGAGAGGGTGCCTCCCCAAGGTGAGTTCAAGAACCGACCACTGCTTGACTGAAGTGAATAGGCTAGAAAACCGGAGGTGTGAGCACCCAGAGGGCCGTCATCGGTCCGGTGCCCGGATTCTCCAGGCGATGCTTCACCGTAGCCAGAAAATGTATGCTGTCCCCTGGATGGAGGTCATAGCGTTCGTCTCCAATCCAGAGCCTGAGGGTGCCCCCCAGAACGTAGCCGAACTCCTCGCCTGGGTGGGCACGATACTCATCGGCGGGGAGCTTACCGTCGCTGGGTTCGATGAATACGATCAGCGACTCCATGACTCGATCAGGGAATTGGGTCGTCAGGAGAGAGTAGGTAATGGGAGAGCCCTCGAAGCGGAACGTCTCGCGCTCTTCAGCGCGCACAACCTTGGGTGGATTGATCATCTCGGGGAAGAAATGCGAAACGGGCATGTCCAGCGCCCCGGCGATGGAGTACAGCATGGAGATGGAAGGAGCAGCCAGGTTCCTCTCCAACTGTGAGAGGAACCCCGCGCTACAGCCAGTCCTCTCCGCCACCTCTTCCAGGGTAAGCCGTCGATCCAACCGGAGCTCCTTTATCCGTTGCCCTATGATGCCTATGGTGGTCTCCATGGGTTTGTTCCATACTACTACCGTTCTGGTAGTTTGTCAAGAGTGAAGATTATTAAATATTGCCAAACTGCGGAGCCAGATACGCCTCCGTCGCGACAAGCCGCCACTACTCGCGGAACGATGTTGGACCCACGGCCAACGATCTACGACCGTGGTCCATCGTCATTGCCGCCGGCGAGCCTGAACGGTCGGGCCCCGCGTAGGGTCTGCCTTGCCTAGCAGAACGATGCTGGACCTGCGTTTCACCACGTAGAGACTCGCCCAGGCTGTGCTCCCCGGCCGATCTCGGCCTGCTGCCGCCCCGCCAGGTATTCGCGCACCTGCCCCAATCCCTCCCTCCAATCCTCCCACACCAACGCTTCATCCCGCTCCTTGAGGAAGGATAGCGCCATCTGCGGCCCAGGCAGAGCGCTTCCCGCTCCTGTCACCGTCGTGGCCAGCGCCCCCAGGGCGTTGGCCAGCAGAGCAGACTCCCTCAAGCGCAACCCTGCTATTCGTCCCAGGATCAGCCCCGCATCGAAGCTGTCGCCGGCCCCGGTGCCGTCCAGCGGGTCCACCTCGAACGCTGGCACCAAGAATACCCCCTCAGACGAGCCGATCAGGCAGCCCTGCTCGCGCAACTTGAGCCCGACCAGCTCGGGTCCGCACGTCAACAATGCCTCCACC
>DATEXS010000124.1:0-3281 GCA_035256725.1 Anaerolineae bacterium | reverse complement strand
ACCATAGCTGCGCTCCAGTTCTTGAAGTTCTGGATCCGCCCGACTTTCAAGTTCGGATCGTGGACGTAGATCCAGTTGTCTGGAAAGAGATCGGCCCGGTCGATTATCAGTCCCACCAACAAGAAGGCTCTGTAACGGAGTCTGCGCGCGGCCTCCAAGACTTCTCCGGGCGGGGGAGGGCTGATGGCTGCGAGCAAATCGTTTAGGGGCATGCTGGAGACGTAGTGCTCTCCGGCGATCTCGACGGTTTTCTGATCGCGTAGCGCCACGACGTTCCGGACGCGGTTCCCTTCGATCTCAACCTGCAGAACCCTGGTCCCAAGCTGGACCTCTGCACCCCGGCACTCCACGACCTCCCTGAAGCGCTCCCACATCATTCCTGGGCCCAACACCGGATATTGAAACTCGCTGATCAGCGTATCAACGGCTCCAGTGCCAAAGAGGGCATTGGCCAGAGCCGTTCTAATTGACAGGCCGCTGATGCGCTGCGCCGCCCAGTCGGCCTCGATCTCGCTGCACGGGATGCCCCACACCTTCTCGGTATAGGGCCGAAAGAAGCTTTCGAAGAGACGGCGCCCCAGACGGTTGGTCACCCAGCCCTCAAAAGTGTGGTCATCCCGGTGGGGCAGCAATCGCGCTTGGAGATAGCTGAGCACGATCCTGATGCTTTCGAGAACGCCCAGATGGGAGAGAGCGTTGGTCAACTCCAGGGGATAGTTCAGCAAGTGACCATCGTAGGAGATACGCGACAGGCGGGGTACCTTGAGCAAGTCAGGCCCTAGCATCTGTTGCCATAGGCGTAGGACTTCTTGGTCCCGGCTGAAGAACCTGTGACCACCTATATCGAAGCGATAGCCCTGGAAGACTTCCGTTCGGGCTATTCCCCCCACCTTGTCGGTCTGCTCCAGCACAACGGGCCGGACACCGTCACTCGTGAGTGCGTAGGCCGCGGACAGACCTGCCGGCCCCGCGCCGATAATGACTACGGACTGCTTCATAGGCGATGGTCTGGATCCTCCGATCAGCACTCGTGCCCAATTCCACTCGCTGCGATTATAGCCGTGAGCTAGCTTGCGGGCAACTTCTTGCGGGACAGACGCAACCTGAGATTCGAGGATGCTGAGTGTCTGGCACGAGTCCCTCTGGCCGGTGTTGCTTTGCGCCATTCGTGTGTCTGGATGCCAAAGGGACGAGGTCGCAGAGCTGAACTCCTTTGTTCTCGGAGCTCGGCTGCGTTCTTTGCTGACTGCTTGCCTCTTCGATGGTCGGCTTGGAGAGGAGGGTCTGCTGGGCTGCGCCGTGTGTATCCTGCGCAGCGGCGTTCCTGTGGATGAGAGGCGCCCGAGAGACGGGTGCCCGACCCTGGCCACGGGCCAAGGCCCCGGACAGCTGCCCGCCGGAGAGGTGGCCGGGGCTGCGATGCTGGAGCACCTGACAGGACTGGCTGTCTCGGCCAGTCGCGCACTGCAAGTCGAGCGGATCGACGTGACCTTGGCTGGTGAGCGCAGAGCCGTCGAGGGTGGCGCACGTGAGCTCGCAATTCCGGGCGGTCGTAAGGGGGAGTGACCGCCAGGGTATGAGCCATTGCACCTTGTACATCTTGACATAGACCTCCCGAATAGTGGGAGAGAATAGGGCGCTCTGTCCGTTGATTGGAGCATACTACGTGGAACCTGCCGCCGGCTGGGGCACACCTTGGCATCACTTGACATTCGCTCAGAGGTCAGGCATAATCACATTGGCAGCTCAATGGCCCATCGGGGCAGGGCGGATATCTGACCCAGGTGATTGCTGGCGCAGTGGCGGCATCCATGTCTTGCCGAGTTCCTACTCAAACAGCAGCCACGCTGTGTGTTGTCCGGATCGGGCAGGTCCTGCCGGTTGCCTCCGCCTCCAGGTAACTGGAGCCGGGTCATCGGCCATGCCCAGCAGGGGTCCAACGTGGCGCCAGCGCTGGATCGCAAGGTCCTGATGAGCCCGCGGAGCTTGGCTGTCCAGGCGATGCATTGAAAGTGAAATCGACCGGCATGTCCGGCGATGGTAGGCCGGACACACTCATCGAGGAAAGAGGAAGGAAGGACTGACGAGCGTGCCCTCACGAACAGTGGCCAAGGCAATAGCGATCCTCCAGCAGTTCAACGTAGAGGAACCTCAGCTCGGCGTGAGCGAGCTGTCCCGAAGGCTCAACCTCACCAGGAGCACCGTGCACCGCCTTCTGGCCTCGTTGCGACAGGGTGGACTCATCGAGCAGGATCCGTCTACCCACAAGTATCGCCTGGGACGCACAGCGGTTGACCTAGGATACAATGCCATCTACTCGGACCCCTTGCTGGTGACGGCTCTCCCCTACCTGTATTATCTATCGGAGCAGGTGGGGGAAACGGTATATCTTGGAGAGCGGCGCGGCGATGAGGTGGCCACCGTCCTGCATGTCCTGTCGCCCAGCTCGAGGGAGCAGATGCATTGGTATGATCGGCTTCCACTCCATTCTTCCTCGTCGGGCAAGGTCCTGCTGGCTCATAGCGAAGAGAGCGACGTGGCGGCTGTGCTGGAGCAGGGACTCCCTGGCTACACCGAGCATACGGTCACCGACCCCATGGCCCTGCGCGAGGACCTGCTGAGGATCCGCGAGCAGGGGTTTGCTGCCTGCTTCGAAGAGCACAAGCTCGGCGTCAACGCCATTGCCGTGCCCGTCGCGGACGAGAAAGGCACGGTGGTGGCGGCGCTGACCGTCCTTGGTCCAGCGTACACCCTCACTCGCGACAAGGCGTTGGGGTCGCTGGAGAGGATGAAGGCGGTCTCCAGAGAGATCACCATCAAGCTCGCTGCACTGAGCGATTGATCCGCTGGCTGTTATCCCGGCGCAACTCCGGTACATGTCGTAGGTGGCGATGGAGTCTGAGAAGATGCCTGCAATTTCGGTCATCGCGGCCTAGTTTTCTTCGTGTCGTCATCTGAGAAGCATACCATTCCTCTAGTGTCTGGCTGTTTGGACCCCCGGCGGCACATGTCAGAAGCTCACCTGGAGTGGCTGGCAAACGCACTTCGCCACTACGGGCTTCGCCCAGACGGAGGCAGAAGCGCTTTGCTGCACAGCGGTTCCATAATCGCCAACTGGCGGAGGATTCGCCCCTCTGGGGCTAGCCCCTCGAATACGCGCCAGGAAGCGTGCTGTGTCCCAAGAGACTGCCGGGGGATGTTCTGACTTGACAAGTAGGCGACACTTCGGTATACTGTCGCATATCCAATCCACTATTGGGAAACAGAAGCGCCGGGCTTGC
>DATEXS010000123.1:0-37351 GCA_035256725.1 Anaerolineae bacterium | reverse complement strand
ATGAGCGCGGTAGCCAAGTCGCCGCGCACGTTGGCCGCCCAGGCGTTCAGTTCGGCCTCCTTGATGGTGGCCACCGAGTCCAGTTGGTTGATAACCTGACGCTGGCCGCTGCGGTTTCCTACCACCGTTGACACGATAGCGAACGCTATCGCGGGAAGCAACACCATGAGTACAAAGGCGACCAGCAGGCGGTTCCGGATAGTGGCTGCGGCGAACTGACGGATCAAGTGGAACGCGAGCGCGAGGCAGAGTCCCGCACTGATTACTGCGAGCAACCACACAACGGCGGGCATCACCAAAACGTCGAAACGAGGAAGTGGCTTCAAGCGGGAAGCGAGGAAGGCGAAAAGCGAGTAGGACCCAGCCGCAACCAACCAGAGCCGCCAATCGCGTGGCCAAACCACCACGGCCACGAGCAGAAGTAGTACCGCGCCTGCCGCCGAGTACCAGGGACTTACCCCATGCCACAGCACCTCGCCGCTTCCCCAGGCCACTCCCAGGGCAGCGACAAGCCAGCGACTGGCGGCGGCGAGTCCCGTGCCTGACGTGCTTCGGAGAGCCAGGACCAAACACAGAACACTCCCGGACATGGCACCCGCGGCGGCCAGCATCTGCCAGGCCCCAGATTGCAGGAACACCACGACGAACAGGCTGCCAACGACACTCGACAGAGAGATTCCCACAACGCAAAGTCGTCTCAGAACTACACGGCGCGCGAGTATGGCAGCCGCTTCCAGTTCACTTGGATTGACCTGAGACACCGTACCGCTCGAGAACACGCCCTGCCAGCCTTGCTTGTCTTGGGTCAGCATGGATGCTCAGCCTTGGGAGGTCATCAAAAACACCCGGCCCCCGGCAACGCATTGGCCGAGGCGCTGGCCTCAGGGTTAGTTTACCACACGAAGCCCAAGAGGGCGATGGCCGCTCCACGCCATAGCAGCACCGGACGCGCGCCACACTCTGATGCCAGTCGATCCCACCTGTGACCGCAGAACCCCTCAGTCTGGCTGAGCGGGCTGACCGCCGGCACCCCAAAGTCAGCACGAATGTCTCCCAGCACCATACTACATCGCGCCTCCGTGGAACAAGCGGACTGGGGGTTCAACGCCCGTGCTGCGCCTCGACGCGATAGCATCCAGTGAATCTCGGGTGAACGAGGAACGCGACTTCCCTCCATCGAAGGTCGATGGTATAATGCACACAGCCGGGAATGACCGAATATGCCCACGCCTGAAGAATCGAGTCGCCCAAAGGTCTGAGAGGTTGCGCTCCATGCTATGCCGGAGCCAGCTACGTTCTTGACGGGACCCCGTCCAGCATCGAGCGGAGTCTGGGCTGCACCATCAGTGCCGAACAACTGAGCGCGCTCACCAACTGCCCTGCTCGGCCGGCAGTAAGTGCTCGCACAATGGCTCTATGCGCCCACGTCAGGCGAGGGGTTGAACGTCCGGTAGTACGTATCAAGCCCAGAACGGAGCGCCCACTAGCACGCAGTCTGCTCGATCGGGCTCGTCTGAGCGATCGCTTCAGGTGATCGGGCCGCTACAGCAAGATTTGGCCAGGAGATTAGGAAAGGACTGTCGGTACCAGCGACAGGAAGGGAGTATACCCATGTTCGACCACATACTAGTTCCTCTGGATGGCTCACTTCTTGCTGAGTGTGTATTGCCTCACGCGGTCGCGGTAGCACGGGCGTTCGGTTCGGATATCACGCTCCTGCAGGTGTTGGAGCGAGCCGAAGTCGACGGCAGTCGTTTGGTTGACCCGCTTGAGTGGCACATCAGCAGAGGGGAGGCCGAAGCCTACCTGGCTGATTGGGCTCGTCGGTTGAGGGATGTTGACGTAGAAGCCGAATACAAGCTGGTGCACGGCCGAGTGACAGATCAGGTATTCGACTTCGTGCGGGATCATGGGGTAGACTTGATGGTTCTGAGCAGCCATGGACAGGGCGGGTTGGGTGGCTGGAATGTCAGTGGGACTGTGCAGAAGATCATCTTTCGCGTCCACATCTCCGTGATGATCGTGCGAGCCTATCAGCCCCTGGACGTCGACCTGCGGGGCCCGCAATATCGACGCTTGTTGCTCGCCCTAGACGGCTCGCAGCGGGCAGAATCTGCGGTAGCTCCGGTTACACAACTGGCCCGGTTCTACTCGTCCCGCGTATTGGTGGCCTCTGTCACCAGCAAGCCGGAGGTGACCCGTCACCGGCCACTGACGTCAGAAGAAGCCCAACTTGTCGACAAGCTGACTGGGCTTAACCAGCTGGAGACAGCAAGCTATCTTCAGCGCTGGGATTCTACCCTATCTACAGAGGGGATCGAGGCGGAAACTCGTCCCCTGGTGGGAACCAGCCCCACCGAAGTCCTTCAGGATGTGGTCGAGCAGGAGCATGTCGATCTGGTGGTCTTGAGCGCCCACGGTGCCACGGGCACGGCAAGATGGCCCTATGGCAGCGTGGCCACCAACTTCATTGCCTACGGAACCACGCCTCTGCTGATCGTTCAAGACCTGGCTCCAGAGAACATGGAGCCAAGTGCGGCCGAGTTGGCATCGCGAGAGCGCAGACGACACTAGGCACGGCATGGAGGCCGGTCCGGTATGAACTCAGGCGCCCGGAGCGTCAGCACAGACAGCGAGACACGCCCAGCTACCTTGAGCCCCCTTCAACAGTTGGCGGTTACCTTGGCTGAGAGCCATGGGGTCTCGGTTCATCCACCCCACCGTCCCATGCTTCTCGAGCGGCTTCCAGACCTGGAGGTCCTCCTCCAGCAGGCCCACCAACGTTTTGCCTCCGAAGGCCCCAAAGCCAGCTCCTACGGGGCCGAATGGCTTTTGGACAATTACTACCTCGTGCAACAAGCAGTGCGCGATATCCGCAGTGATATGCCGGACAGCTACTACCGCCAGCTCCCCAAGCTCGAAACAACATCCCTCGCCGGTTATGCCCGCGCATACGCAGTGGCATCGACTATCGTCTCTCACTCCGACAGCCGACTAGACCTCGGCAGGCTGACTCGCTTCCTTCAAGCCTATCAGAGCATCGCGCCGCTGACCATCGGCGAGCTCTGGGCGCTGCCGACTATGCTGCGCTTCAGTATCCTGGAGAGACTAGCGCAGGCCGTCAGCCGCGTCGCCGGAATAGAGATCAGCGGTGCCGAGCAGCTCATGGGCTCTCCCTCGACGGGCTCGCCAACAGATCTATCCACTGGGACCACCACCGCTAACTCTATCGCTGGGCTGCGCATGGTGGCGGGTGTGGACTGGAAATCCTTCTTCGAGCGCGTGAGTTGGGTGGAACAGGTGCTACGCGGCGATCCGGCCAGGGTCTACTCCCGAATGGATTACGAAACCCGCGACCGCTATCGCCACGAAGTCGAAGATCTGGCCAAGGGCGCTCGACGGAGTGAAGAGGAGGTGGCACGGGAAGCCATCCGGTTGTCGCAAGAGGCACGATCAAACAAGACAACCTCACCGCGTACCCATCACGTCGGTTTCTACCTCTTGGACGCTGGTCGCCTAGAACTCGAGCTAGACCTGGGCTACCGCGCCCCCTGGCGCAGCCGCCCGCGACGCTGGCTGGTGCGGCATCCCACGCCGGTATACCTGAGTTGTATAGCGCTGTTTACCCTGCTGTTGATGGCGGCTCTGGCCGGATACGCGCGCTACTCCGGCGGTTCTGCATCCCTGGTAATAAGCACCGGGGTCCTGCTGGCGCTCCCCTCGCTGATGGTGGCCGTCAACCTCATCAACTGGGTCTTGACCCACTGGTTGCCGCCCCGTTTCTTGCCCAAGCTGGGTTTCGAGCGCGGACTTCCCGCCGATTGCCGCACTATGGTCGTTGTCCCCGCCCTGCTCAGCGGCACCAGTGATGTGGAGAGCCTGTTGCAGCAGCTTGAGCTTCACTACCTCGGCAACCAGGACCCTCACCTGTACTTCGCCCTGCTTACCGATTTCGCCGATGCCCCCCATCAGCATATGCCGGGTGACGATGCGCTAGTTGAGCGCGCCACGGCCGGTATTCAAGAACTGAACAGAAAGTACTCAGCGGATTCCGCTGGCCCGTTCTACTTGTTCCATCGTGAGCGCAGGTGGAATAGCCGCGAGGAGTGTTGGATGGGCTGGGAGCGCAAACGTGGCAAACTCATGGATTTCAATCGCCTCCTTCGAGGCGCCTCTCCAACGGGCTATGTAGCGCAAGAGGGAGAACTGGCGGTGCTCTCCGGAGTCAGATACGTAATTACGTTGGATGAGGATACCTCGCTCCCCAGGGACGCTGCGGTGAAGCTCGTCGGTGCGCTGAACCATCCCTTGAACCAGGCCGAGTTCGATACACAGAGCAACACTGTCGTCAGCGGCTATACCATACTCCAGCCAAGAGTGCAGATTAGCCCCGTCAGCGCCAACCGCTCCCTCTTTGCGCGGCTGTTTGCAGGAGATGCGGGTGTGGATCTGTACACGCGCGCGCAATCCGATGTGTACCAAGATCTTTTCGGCGAAGGCATCTATGTAGGAAAGGGCATCTACGATGTGGATGCCTTCCAACGCAGCGTGGCCGGGCGAGTGCCCGAGAATACCATCCTCAGCCATGACCTGTTGGAGGGTATACTTGGTCGCGCTGGGCTAGTCACAGACATCACTCTCCTC
This sequence comes from Anaerolineae bacterium, assembly GCA_035256725.1. Lineage (GTDB taxonomy): Bacteria > Chloroflexota > Anaerolineae > UBA7937 > B3-Chlor > JAUVXJ01. The sequence goes on along the minus strand of DATEXS010000123.1, from coordinate 32,707 downwards.
GAGGACTATCCGCCCGACTATCTGTCCTATGCACACCGATCGCACCGTTGGATGCGCGGAGATTGGCAATTGCTCCCCTGGCTGCTGCCCCAGGCACCCACGGCAAGCGGAGAGGGGGTGCCCAACTACCTCTCCGCTCTCGACCGGTGGCTCATCCTGGATAACATGCGGCGCAGTCTACGCTCCCCAGCGCTGATCGCCCTACTGCTTTCTGCCTGGTTGTGGCTGCCAGGCTCTGCGCTGGCCTGGACCATGGTGGCGGTGGCCATGTCAGCTTCGGAGCTGTTTACCGCCACGGTCACCGAACTAGCTCGGAGAGTGCCGCCCACATCGGTGCGCCGCAGCATACAGATTATTCGACAAGACGCAGCCCGCTGGCTCCTTCAGCTCTCCTTTCTGCCCTACACCGCAGAACTGGCCGTGGATGCCATCCTCTCCACCCTTGTCCGCGTGACGGTGACCCAGCGACACCTGCTACAGTGGATTACTTCCGCTCATACCATCCCCTTCCTCGGCAGGGAACGTAAAGTCAGCATAGTCTGGAGAGAGATGTATGGCGCTCCAGTCTTTGCCGCCATAGCCATTCTCCTGGTCGCCTTGACCAGGCCCACGGCCCTTGTCGTGGCCGCTCCGCTGGTGATCGCGTGGCTCGCGTCCCCAGCAATCGCACAGTGGACTAGTCACCCGATCGTGCGGGTAGAGCACCCGCTTTCCGCCCATCAGCGCCAAGATTTGCGCCGCTTGGCGCTCCTCACCTGGCACTACTTCGAGGTATTTGTGGGGCCAGATGACAACTGGCTGCCGCCGGACCACTTCCAGGAAGACCCCCGCGGACTGGTGGCCCACCGGACCTCGCCTACAAACCTGGGCCTAATGCTGCTGTCCACTCTGGCGGCCTATGACCTGGGCTACGTCGGCGCGACGAATCTCGCCCGACGGCTGGGCTACGCGTTTGAGAGCATGGCCAAACTGCCTCGCCACAGGGGCCATTTTCTCAACTGGTATGACACGCACACACTTGGCCCGCTCTCCCCGCGTTACGTTTCCACCGTGGATAGCGGGAACCTGGCTGCCTGCCTCATCGCTCTCAGCCAGGGGCTGTTGTCCATAGTTCGGCTTCCCTTCCTGCGTTGGAACCGCTGGGAGGGCCTGCGCGACGCCTTGGCCGCTCTGGGCGATAGCTTGGAAAGCATAGCGGGAGCCCCCTGCGCCCCAGCCATGGCCCAGTGCCGCGACCGACTGGATCACATCCTTCGCCAAATACTGGCCGCCAAGAATGCGCCGGAGAGCTGGCCAGCTCTGCTAGCCAAGATAGACAGCGAGGAGTGGCCAGACCTCGAACGCCAGCTCCAAGAGGCGCTGGAGGCTGGACCGGAGCCTCAGGATGTCGAGGCCTGGCGCAGGCTGCGCACCTGGGTGCATCGCGCGCGCCACTACCTCCTCGACGCTCGACGCGACCTCGACCTGCTGCTGCCCTGGCTGTCTGCTCTTGAACACGCACCAGCCCTGTTAGAGCACTCCGGGACCGAATCGGAGACCGCCCGCGCCTGGCAGGCCTTGGAACGCAGCCTGATCAGAAATCCGCGCCTTGATCAGATACCCCAGGTGTGTGAGGCAGCCCGCGGGCGACTCTCCCAGCTCCAGGAATTGCTGGCCCGAGGTGTTGGCACATCTGACGCGTTGACAGAGGCCCACGGGTGGTGCGATCAGCTCGCGACCCACCTCGATTCCGCACAGCAGGCTGCGAGGGACCTGCTCGATGATTATGACAAGCTAAGCTCGCAGGCAGAGGTCTACTTCCAGGCCATGCAGTTTGGTTTCCTGTACCATCCGCAGCGCAGGCTGTTGCGCATCGGATACAATGTCACGGCAGGAAGACCAGATCCCAACTACTATGATCTCCTTGCGTCCGAAGCGCGCATAGCCAGCCTGGTAGCGATCGCCAAAGGCGACATCCCCCAGAGCCACTGGGTTCAGCTTGCCCGCCCCTACGCCCTGGTCAATGGAGCGCAAGTGCTGCTCTCCTGGGGCGGCAGCATGTTCGAATACCTCATGCCAGCGCTCCTGATGCGCAGCCACGACGGTACTTTTCTGCAGCAGAGTGCCTACGGAGCCATCCTTCGCCAGATAGCGTATGGCAAGGAGAAAGGCGTCCCCTGGGGCATCTCGGAGTCTGCCTACCATGCACTGAACGCGAACATGGCCTACCAGTACGGGCCGTTCGGTGTGCCTGGGCTTGGGCTGAGGCGTGGTCTCGATGCAGATCTGGTCATTGCACCCTACGCTTCCTTACTCGCCCTCACCCGGGAGCCCCGGGAGGTGATAAGGAATCTCTCCCGATTCGCCAAGCTAGGGATGGTCGGTCTCTATGGGTTCTACGAAGCCATCGATTTCACCCCCTCCAGACTGCCCGAGGGCCAGAACAGCGCTATCGTCCGCTCCTACTACGCTCATCACCACGGCATGAGCCTGCTGGCCATGGCCAACTACCTGCATAGCGATGAGATGATCCGTCGGTTCCACGCCGACCAGCGCATTCAGAGCGTCGAGCTATTGCTGGAGGAGAAGATCCCCAGCCAGGAGCCCAGCGAATCCCTCCTTACACCGGCAATCCGACCTGTTCGGCAGGTTGAACACCGGATCACCAGCAGGCCATGGTCGCCGCCAATCGGTGGACCAGTACCACGGGTGCATCTGATCTCCAATGGACGCTACCGTGTGCTCCTCTCGAGCACTGGCAGCGGCTACAGCCGTTGGCAAGACCTGGATCTGACCCGTTGGGCTGCCGACGCAACGCTAGACGGGTGGGGGACGTGGGTGTATATACAGGACAGGGATAGTGGCGCCTTCTGGTCGGCAACCCGCCAACCCCTCGGTTCCCCGGCCCGGGATGAGGAGGTCGTTTTCTACACGCACAGAGCCGAGTTTCGGCGCCGGGATAGTAACATCGCCACGGAGATGGACATCACCGTCCCTCCTGGTGACGATGTCGAGATACGCCGCATCACCCTGTTCAACCACAGCGCCCGCCGCCGCCGCTTGGCCATCACCAGCTACGGCGAGCCAGTATTGGCCCCGCAAGCGGAGGACCGCGGCCATCCGGCCTTCAACAAGCTCTTCATCGAGAGCGAGTACCTTCCAGACTTGAATGCGTTGCTGTTTCGCCGCCGCCAGCGTTCACCCCAAGAAGAGTCCATCTACCTCGCCCATGTGGCGCTAGCGAGAACGGGACAGACCACCGCTACCACTCACGAGAGCGATCGCCGCCGCTTCCTGGGAAGAGGCCGGACCCCGCGCGATGCCGTAGTCCCTCCTCAGAGCGAGTACGCGCCTTCGGGCACCACTGGTGCGACCTTGGATCCCATATTCTCCCTAGGGCTGGAGATGGAGCTGGCCGAGTACGGCAGGGGTGAGGTCGCCTATCTCACCTTGGCCGCGAGGTCCCGAGAGGACGCGATAGCCCTGATCGAGCGCTACCAGGATTGGTCACGCCTCGAGTTGGCCTTCGACCAGGCTCAATCTCAGAGCGAACAGGAGCTACGCCATTTGGACTTGATGCCAGAACACCTGGAACGCTTCGAACAGTTGCTCTCCGCCCTCTTGTACCCTCACGCTGCTTTGCGCGCCGACCCGGCGCTCCTCGCGGCTAACACCAAAGGTCAGACTGCCCTGTGGCCCTACGCGATCTCCGGCGACCATCCCATCTTGCTCCTGCGCCTGGAGAGCGAGGGTGGGCTGGCTCTGGTCCGAGAAGTGCTCCGGGCTCATGCCTACTGGCGCAGGCAGCAGATCGACATAGATCTAGTGATCTTGAACCAGAAAGACTCGGGTTACGACCAACCACTGCACGGGCAGTTACGCTCGCTAATCACCACCCTGGGTCAGGACAGCTCCCTGAACCAGCGTGGTGGGATCTTTATCCTCTTTGCTGAGCAGATGAGCCAACAGGATTTGGTGCTAATAGAGACTGCGGCTCGAGTGACCCTAGACGGCGAGAAGGGCTCGTTGTCTCAGCAACTCAAGGAGGTGCCCACCAAGCCTTCGCGTCTGCCGCCGCTTTTCCCGACCCTGCCCAAACCCGAGGACGTGGAGGCCACTTCACCGCTGCCCCGGCCCACCGGCCTCCTCTTCGACAATGGCCTGGGCGGCTTCACGGCCGACGGGCGTGAATACGTCATCTATCTCGAACCATCACAAATGACCCCGACCCCCTGGGTCAATGTGGTCGCCAATCCCAGTTTTGGATTCCTGGTCTCCGAAGCAGGCAGTGGCTTCACTTGGTCAGAGAATAGCGGTGAGAACCGACTTACTCCGTGGCGCAACGATCCTGTGGGCGATGTCCCAGGCGAGGCGCTGTATCTACGGGACGAGGAGACGGGGCTCATGTGGTCGCCCACTCCTCTGCCGGCTGGTGCGCCGTCGCCTTACCTGATCCGGCACGGGGCTGGCTATTCCGTCTTTGAGCATCGCAGCCATGGCCTGCAACAGCGCCTGCGCCTCTTTGTGGCCCCGGAGGCACCGGTGAAGATAGCGCATTTGCGGCTGGAGAACCTTTGGAAACGGAACCGCAGGCTCACCGCGACTTTCTACGCCGAATGGGTACTCGGCACATTCCACGAAGTAACCCACCAGTACATCATCCCAGAGTACGACGAAGAGAGCCAGGCCCTTCTGGCCCGCAACCCGTACAACGAACCGTATGGAAGCCGTGTTGCCTTTGTGGCGGCCAACCAGTCACCGCACGGCCTGACCGCCGACCGCGCGGAATTCCTGGGGTGCCAGGGAACCTTGAGCCGGCCGGAGGCCCTCGGCAGGGTTGGGCTGGCCAGCGCTATACAAGCCGGCCTCGATCCTTGTGCAGCCCTTCAACTGCACATCGACCTGGCCCCTGGCCAGGCCAAGGACATCTTCTTCCTGCTCGGGCAAGGCGGCGATCACGCCGATGCCGTCCGCCTGGCCAAGCGCTATCGGGACCCGACGGAGGTGGAAGCCGCCTGGGAGGCTACCCACCGCTTCTGGGACGACCTGCTGGGCACAGTCACCGTGGAGACGCCCGATCTGGCCATGAACGTGCTCCTGAATCGCTGGCTGCTTTACCAAACCCTGTCGTGTCACTTGTGGGCGCGTTCCGCGCTCTACCAGTCGAGCGGCGCCTTCGGGTTTCGGGACCAGTTGCAGAACGTGATGGCCCTGGTGCTTGCCGCGCCGGAGCTGGCTCGCGCCCATATCTTGGAGGCAGCCCGCCGTCAGTTCGAGGCCGGCGATGTACTGCACTGGTGGCACCCGCCGTCGGGGAAAGGCGTTCGCACGCGGATCTCAGATAATCTGCTCTGGCTTCCTTTCGTCACCGCACACTACGTAACCACAACCGGAGACATCGCTATCCTGGAGGAGAGGCTGCCTTTTCTCGACGGCGAGCCCCTGGAGCCGGGGGAGCAGGAAAGATATGGTAGCTACGAGAGTACCGACACAGCCCACACGCTCTACGAGCATTGCCATCGCGCCCTGCTAAAGGGAACAACTGCTGGCCGCCATGGGCTGCCGCTCATCGGCACCGGGGACTGGGATGACGGGCTGAATCGGGTAGGCATTGCCGGTCGGGGGGAGAGCATCTGGCTCGGCTGGTTTCTGTACGCCACCTTGACAGCCTTTGCTCCCCTTTGCCGGCGGGCAGGCGACGAGAGACGCGCCTCCGCCTACCTGAGCCAGGCACAGCAGTTGAGCCAGGCCTTGGAGACCAGCGGATGGGACGGAGATTGGTACCTGCGCGCCTATTACGACGATGGGACGCCGCTAGGGACGTCCCAAGCCGCCGAGTACCAGATCAGCGCAATCGCCCAGGCCTGGGCCGTCCTGTCCGGCGGGGCCCAACCCGCTCGTGCCCGCCAGGCAATGGAGGCGGTCGCCGCCCGCCTCGTAGATAGCGAGAGCCAGTTGATGACGCTCTTCGCTCCGCCCTTCGACAGGACACTGGACGATCCGGGCTACATAAGAGGCTATCCCCCAGGGGTCCGCGAAAACGGAGGTCAGTACACGCACGGCGCCCTGTGGGCGATTTGGGCCTTTGCCAAGCTGGGCCAGGGGGACCGTGCCCAAAGACTCTTCGAGATGCTCAATCCGATCCACCATGCTGCCAGCCCCGAGCAGGTCGCTCGCTACATGGTCGAGCCTTATGTGGTCGCGGCAGACGTGTACAGTGTGGCTCCCCACAAGGGCCATGGCGGCTGGACCTGGTACACCGGCTCCGCAAGCTGGATGTACAGAGTCGGCCTGGAGGCGATTTTGGGGCTTCAGCGCAGTGGCGCGTCCTTCCAGATCTCTCCCTGCATTCCGAGAGACTGGCCAGGCTACAGAATCAACTACAGGGATGGGGGGACGCTATATCGAATCTCAGTGCGGAATCCTCAGGGAGTGAACCAGGGAGTGAAAAACGTGATGCTCGACGGAGACGTCTTGCCTGGCCTGGAAATCCCCCTGCTGGGCGACGGCAAGGCCCACGAAGTTCAGGTCGAGATGGGTTAGGCAGTTCCAGACCCCAGCACCTTGGGCCCCGCAAGCGCCTGGCACCCCTTGGTGCCACATACGTGCTGCCCACACCCGCGTGAGATTGTCCCTCTGAGGTCGGATCCAGCAAATCGATGCGCCACGTAGCCTTGCTTCAGTCTCCTGGTTGTAGCGGTGCATAGGAAACCAACAGGTCCCAGGCTGTGGCCCGGGACCTGTTCCTGGAGCGGGTGATGGGATTCGAACCCACGACATTCTGCTTGGGAAGCAGACACTCTGCCAACTGAGTTACACCCGCATACGGTTCACACTCATCATACCTCGGGTTCGGCCCAAAGTCAACCTCACAGAGGTAGGATGACCCGCAGCGTGGTACCTTCGCCGGGGCCTGTCTCCGTCTCCAGACTACCCCCCATCAGATAGGCACGCTCCTGCATGCCCAGAAGCCCAAATCGCTTCTCCGACTGTGCCCGCTCCAGCGCATCCTGAAGGACAAAACCGCGGCCATTGTCCTTCACGCTCATCTCCAGTTGATCCTTGGTGCAGTGCAGGCGGATGTGCACCTCGCTGGCCCTGGCGTGGCGTCTAACATTTGTGAGGGCCTCTTGCGCGATGCGATAGAGGTTCTTCTTGACCCCCACCGGGATCTCCTTCCTGAGGCCATCCACGGCCAGTTGGACGGAGATGCCCGTCCTTTTCTCAAACTCGACAGTGTACCGCCGCAACTCATCCAGCAGGCTCAGCTTCTCCAGGTCGATAAGCCGCATGTCGTATGCGAAATGACGGAGTCCTTGCAGACAATCCAGGGCTTGCACCTTTGCTTTGCCCAGTTCCAGCTCAGCTCTCTCCGCATCGTCTTGCCTGACTCTCTTGTATAACTCCATAAGCAAGATGACTGAGGAAAGCTCCTGCATCGGTCCGTCGTGGATCTCCTGGGCCAGTTGCTTCCGTTCCCAGGCACGACTCTCTGCATCGGCCTCGCGCTGCACCAGGGTCAGAACGATCATGCGAGCAGCCGGCTTGGCGAGCTCCACCAGTCGCTGCAGGTCCCCTTTAGCAAAGCTACCCTTCCCCCTCTTGTTGCTGACCGACAAGACCCCTATGACTTCGTCGTTGCTCAGCAAGGGCACACACAAAGCGTCCTTGATTCCTCGGCCCACGCCAGAGAAGCGCGCGTCTTTGATGGGTCCGACCAGCAGCAAAGGCTCCTTGTGCTTGGCCACCCACCCGGATATGCCTTCTCCCAGGTGCCTCCGCGCTCCCTGCACAATCTCCTTGCCTAGGCCGCGGGCGGAGGTGATGGTCAGCAATTCGCGACCCTCGTGCAGCAGCATCAACGAGCCCTCGCTGGCGTCCGTCGCCGAAACCATCAACTCCACAAAGCAGGTCAACGTCTCCTGCAGAGCGACCACAGCCAGTGCGGCTTCCTCGAAACTCTCGGGCCTCTGCTCGTCGCCGGATAGGACTCCCTTGAAAACTCCCTCTGCCACTGCCGCCAATCTCCTCAGAGGCGATCACCAGACTGACCAGGTCACGTCGCACAGCGAGCCTTACTCTCGATGGTACTTTACCACCACTGACCCATTGTGTCAACGATCACCTTCGCCCTTAACCTCGTTGCTCCAGTTGACTTGCTAGCTTATAATCGGACCGCATGGCTGACAAAGGAACGGGTCCCCATCGTGATTTCATGCTGTTGACCACGGTGTTCGTCAGCGGCGCGACGGTCCTGGCCGTCGAGATGTCCGCTTCCCGGCTGCTCTCGCCCTACTTCGGCGACTCCCAACTGGTGTGGGCCAACCTGATCGGGCTGATCATGATCTACCTGGCGGCGGGTTACTACCTGGGTGGTCGCCTGGCCGACAGATCGCCGAAGGAACCCCTGTTGTACCGCTTGGCTCTCTGGGCCGGTTTCCTCATCGGCCTGATCCCTTTTGTGTCCAGGCCAGTTCTGCGCTACTCGCTGGCCGGCTTCGATACCTTCTCGGTTGGAATCATCGCCGGCTCCTTCCTGGGCATCCTGCTGCTGTTCACCGCGCCGGTCATCCTTCTCGGCTGTATCTCCCCCTTTGCCATACGCCTTCAGTCCCGCTCCGTGATCTCCACAGGCCACACGGCGGGGACCATCTATGCTCTGTCCACCATGGGCAGTATTGTGGGCACCTTTCTGCCCACCTTGGTGCTCATCCCCTCGCTGGGCACTTCCACCACGTTCCTGTTGTGCTCTCTGTTCTTGATCGCGGTCTCCCTCGCCGGTCTGTTCTCGCGAATGGGCATCCGTGCCGCCTGGTATCTGCTGCTGCCGCTGATGATCATCTTGCTCAGGTTGCTCATGCCCGCGGGGCCCGTGAAGCCCACACCGGGTCTGGTGTACGAGAAGGAGTCTTTCTACAACTACATCCAGGTGGCAGATCAGATGGGGAGGCGGGTGTTGATGCTCAACGAGGGACAGGCTGTGCACTCCGTCTACCGCCCTGGTAGCGTGTTGAGTGGCGGGGTCTGGGACTACTTCCTCCTGGCACCCTACTTCGGCGCCCTCCCCGACCCCACGGACCTGCGCAGCGTGTGCTTTGTCGGTCTGGCGGCGGGCACCGCCGCCAAGGAGTACACTGCCGTCTACGGAGCGGTACCTATGGATGGAGTGGAGCTAGACCCCGAGATCGTGACCGTGGGACGGCGATTCTTTTCCATGGACGAGCCCAATCTCGAGGTGGTGGTCCAGGATGGACGCCACTTCCTAACCACCACTGACCATACTTATGACGTGATCGTTGCTGACGCCTATCGTCAGCCGTATATACCGTTTCACCTTACCACCCGCGAGTTCTTCACCGTGGCCCTGGGGCGGCTCAATCCCGGTGGGGTGATGGTTGTCAATGCCGGGCGTACGGCCAGTGATTTCAGACTGGTGAATGTGCTCGCCGCGACGATGAACCAGGTCTTCCAATCGGTGTTTATCCTGGACGTGCCCGGTATCAGCAATAGCCTGGTGGTGGGGACCGAACAGGCGACCACGCTAGACCACATCTACTCCAGGCTGGGCACCATCTCCAACACCTGGCTGTACGAGGTGGCGGAACTGTCGTCCGGCAGGATAAGAGCCTTCGAAGGAAACGACCTGGTTCTCACCGACGACCGAGCCCCCGTGGAGCATCTGACCCACCTCATCATCCTGAGATATGTCCTGCAAGGAGAGTAGCTAGTGCAAGCCCAGAAGATACTGGCCAGTGCGTGCGGGGCGGTGCTGATCTTGAGCCTGCCCTTCTTCCTGGCCCTGACCACAATCTTGCCTTTGATTTCGCGTCCCTTCCTTCGCCTCCAGTACACCAGACCCGACGTCCCCGCCTCTGCCAAATTCTCACCCCAGCAGAGGCAAGCCATCGCCGAGGCGGCATTCTACTATCCTTTCTCCAACGAGGACATCGACTATCTGGCAGACCTGAGAGGGGAGGATGGTCTCCCCCTCTTCAACGAGCGGGAACTAACCCACATGGTGGACGTTCAGGCCTTCGCGCACAGAGGGCTGGTGGTTGATCTGGTTCTCGGGGTTCTCGTAGTGGCATCTCTGGGCATACTGGCGTCGCTTCCCCAGCTCAGAGTCAGACTTCCGGAGTATCTCTTCGCTGCCTCGTTGGTGGCGCCGGGCCTGGCGGTGGCGGCCCTCGTGGTGGTTCCGCTCCAGTTCCAGTGGTTCATGATCACCTTCCATCAGCTGTTCTTCACTGGAGACACCTGGCTGTTCCCGCGCACCGACACGCTGATACAGCTCTTCCCAGAGCAGTTCTGGTTCAACGGCGTTCAAACCTGGCTATTGCTGGTCATCGCCGAGTCGGCTGCCATAGCCATCGGTTCGTACTTGTGGGCGCGGAGAAGAAGGGCTACCTCTCCATAGGACAGCAACCAGCACTCGCGCGCATACGGCAAGCTCGTAGCTGCAGGCGACGCCTCCACCCCCAGCCCGCCGAAACAACACCCCGGTGCGCAGGGTCCGCAGCAAGCAAAAAGCCCCAGCCTGTTCGGCCGGGGCTCTGATGCACATCTCACAGCCTGGTCAATTCAGTTCCCTATCTCCGCGGGATGGGCGTAGTCCTCTAGGCTCAGCACGCTCTCGCGCCTGTCGCCCCTGAGCACCCCGATGACGCCCGACCGCCTCCTCGATCTCAATTCGGGCTGGTACTTGTCAGAGGTACGTCCTGAGTTTGCGGCTGAAATGCGGATGCCGCAGCTTGCGCAATACTTCGCCTTCAATCTGCCGGATCCGTTCCCTGCTCAGCTCGAACTCCTCGGCGATTTCCTGGAGAGTCCGTGGGTCACCGTCAGTCAGGCCGAAGCGCAGGTCTATGATCCGCCGTTCCCTGTCAGGCAACTTCTGCAAGGCATCGTATAGTTGCTCCCTCAGCTGCCCGTCCAGGACCACATCCACGGGCGGAGGGATATCCTCATCCTGAATGAACTCACTCAACTGACTCTCGCCTTCCTCGCCCACGGGCTTCTCCAGCGAGAGCGTGTGAGTAGGCGCCCGGAATACCCGGTCCATCTGTTCGGGGCTCAAATTCAGGGCCTTGGCGATCTCCTCCTGGCCGGCCTTCCTACCCAGTTCCTTCTCCAGCTGGCCAGCCACCTGCTTGACTCTGCGCAGCCGCTCCCCCATATGCACAGGCAAACGGATGGTGCGGCTTTGATACGACAGCGCTCGCGTGATGGCCTGTCTAACCCACCACGTGGCATAGGTGCTGAACCGGTTGCCTTGCCGATAGTCGAACTTGTCCACGGCGCGCATCAAACCCACGTTCCCCTCCTGGATCAGGTCCAGGAAGGTCAGCCCTTGCCCACGGTAGTTCTTAGCGATGCTAATCACCAAACGCAGGTTGGACCGGATCAGGTACTGCCGAGCCAACTCACCATCCAGCACCTGCAGCTGCGCGGCCTTCTTCTCCTCCTCGGAGGCATAGTCACCCCGGTCTAGGCCCGCCTCAGCCGCCTCGCCACTGTTCATCCTCTTGACTAGAGCAACTTCCTCTTGAGCACTGAGTATGGTGTGGCGCGCAGCCTCTCGGAAGTAAAGGGATATGCTGCTCTCAGCATCGACTTCGTCCAGATCAACCGCCTGCTGCGACTCGTCGTCCGGGCCCTCATCCTTCTTCTCCAGAAGCTCGGAGATAGGGTCGCCCTCGTCATCAACCACCGAGATGCCCTCTTCCTGCAGCAGGGAGTAGATCTCGCTGACCTCCTCGACGTGCAGCTCGGCCTGAGGGAATTCCTGCAGGATGTCCTCCAGGGTGATATAGCCCTGCTCCTCCCCCTTCTCTACCAGTCGCGCCTTCGCCTTGTTCCCTGAATCCTTACTCGTTTCCATCAATCCTCTATTGCGCGGGGGTCTGTACAGTAAAGAAAATGCCGCCACTCGCAAATGGGCGGCATGAGAGCAATCGTTAGAGGGGACTGGTCTTAGCCAAGATAGTACAGATCCTAATCTCTCTGGCCCACGAGATCGCCAGGCTACGCCCTGCCCAGAATCTACCTGATTATACCACAAAATCCGCCTGAAATCAAGCCCTCGCGGCAGACTGGTTTCAGCTCGGTCAGCCGCCGAGAAAAACCAAACGCTGATTCGGTGCTAGGACGGAGCTCAACACGTCCGATGTCCCCTACGGCAGAACATGACTGGTCCGAAGTCCCTCTCAGCATCCTCTCCGAGCATGCCTTCCACCCGTCACCTTGGTGTACGCGGGGCGACGATGATATACTCATGGCTGTAGAAGGGAGAGGCGCTTGAGCCGAATCGGCATCGTTCTGATCGCCATAATGGTGGCCACGACTGCTGTCTGGCTTGTCTATTGGCTCTCCTTGCACCGCGGCGGCAGCTTGTCTGAGCGTGGTGTCGCCGCGACTGGCGAGGCAGCAGAAGGTGGCCCAGCCGGGTCCCCTGACCTCTGGCCCTCAGTCGCCCACCAGATGGCAGCTGGCTGGCTCATCGTTGCTGAGGGACCTAGCTCAGGCGCTCATCACATTCTAGTCCAGGGCACGAACCTTGTGGGCCGCGGCAGCTCCTGCGCCGTCCGCTTGCAGGACCCCACCATCTCTCGAATTCACGCTCGCATTGTCGCCGCCGGGGACCAATTCATCCTCTATGACCTGAATAGCACCTCTGGCACTCTCGTAGATGGCCGAAAGGCCCAACCCTCGGTGGGTATCCACCTCCGAGACGGAGCTGTCATCTCCCTGGGAGCTACCGAGGTGGTCTTGAAGGGATCCTGAACAGACAACACCTTCTGGAGACTGAACCCGATGAGGAGAATCAGACTGGGTAGGACCGGATTGATGGTCTCGGCGGTGGGGTTCGGCGGCATCCCCATACAGAGGCTTTCGGACGAGCAGGCCGTCGCGATGGTGCGCCACTGTCTGAACCTCGGCATCACCTTTCTGGACACGGCCAACGCCTACACCACCAGCGAAGAGCGGATAGGCAGAGCGATATCAGGGCGTCGCGAGGGCCTCGTCCTGGCCACCAAGACCCAGGCCAGAGATGCCGAGGGCGTGACCCACCACCTGCAGCTCAGCCTGGAGAGGCTGGGTGTGAGAGCCATCGACCTCTATCAGTTTCACTGCGTGAGCAGTGAGGTGGACTACCATAAGGTGATCGCTCCAGGGGGCCCACTGGACGTGGTCAAGCAGGCGCAGCGGGAGGGACAGGTGGGACACGTCGGCCTCTCCTCCCACTCGCTGGAGATTGCGCTGCAGGCCGTGAAGTCGGGGTATTTCGAGACCATCATGTTTCCTTTCAACTTCGTCGCCAGCGAGGCAGCTCAAGAACTGATCCCGCTGGCCCTGGCGGAGGACGTCGGGTTCATCGCCATGAAGCCCCTGGCCGGGGGAGCGCTGAACGAGGCGAGGCTGGCCTTCAAGTACCTGCGCCAGTTCCCGGACATCCTGCCCATCCCCGGCATCGAGCGGGCGGAGGAGATCGAGGAAATCGTGGCCCTCATGGAAGGACCCGCAGCGCTCTCTTCCGAAGAGCAAGCCGCCATCCAACGGATGCGCGCTGAACTGGGAAACCGCTTCTGCCGACGTTGTGGCTATTGTGAGCCCTGTCCCCAGGGCGTGCCCACACAAGCCCTGATGATTCTGGATAGCATGATCAAGAGAATGCCGCCCGCTACAGTGTTCTCCGATTTCGCGCAGGCGGTGGAGAAGGCCGACGCCTGCATAGAATGCGGCGAATGCGAACAGAAGTGCCCCTATGAATTACCCATCCGGGAGATGATCGGCGAGCACGTGGCCTTGTTCCACAGTGAGATGGCCCGGCACCAGAGGCGATAGGTCAGTCCCGGATAATGTCTCCCTCCTGCCCCTTCTACTACGAAGACAGCCATCGCCGCTTCCCCAAGAGGGAGTGCCGGCTCGTTCGACGTCAGCGCGCATCTGAGCACTGGACCGAGAAGCTATGCCGCTCCTGCCCTGTACCGGAAGTACTAGAGCACAACCCCTGCACCAAGCTGGCCCTGGAGGCCGAGGTGCACGCCAGGTTCGGGCTGTTCCACAGGATTGACCTCTACGCCGTGTGCACAGCGCAGATGAGGGAGATCGGCGACCCCACAAGATGCAGACGAGGGTGTCCCGAATTCGAGAGGGCCTGACCAGGGCGCTGTGACGTGGGGAACCCCGCCAGAGCCAACGCGCCCACGAAAAAGCCGTGAGCGACAGGGCAGCCCAAACCAGCTTGACCGGCACGGGCCAGCCATGTTTCCACTACAACGACGGGCCTGGCAGCTCGCGCAGTGCACCAACCTATTGTCCCTCCCGTCAAGAACGCGCGCTCGATCACTCTTAGGAATCGCCGGCAAGGCTGGGTCAACTCACCAGGGCAAGAGCGCGGGTGTGGAGACTGATGGGCACTCAAGCCCCGCTAGCGTGGAGGCCGTTCCCCGAAGAGGTCGGTCAACGTCCTCAGCGTCTCCGGCGCCATCTCCATCCGCCCCGACGCCTTGCGGATGTGGCTCTTCAACCTCGTCAAAGGCAAGACGGGAAAAGACGCCGATGTTATCTCTAGCTGCGCGGCCGGGTTAGCGAACACGACCACACCCTGCACATCCACCTGGGCCCCTGGAGCACGCGCCTGGATGTACTCGGCCAGCTTCTCCACGTCCCGCTGCACCTCCTTGGTGGGGTTGCCCAGGGACTCCTCAGTGAAGAAGCGAAGTGCCCGCCGCAAGGTCAGTGCCCGCACCCACTTGTCTTTGAAACAGCGAATCTTGCCATCCATCCCCCTGACGATGAGCGCAAAGACACCGTGAGGGGTGAGAAGCACGTGTTCTGCGGGCAGCGCGTGGCTGTAGAGATGGTATCTATCGTCGAACTCCGCCAGGGCGTCCGTCAGCTGTTTGATCAGCCAGGGCTCTCTCGCGGCCTGCTCTTGACTGCGGCTACCAACCGTGTACATCACTACACCCAGCCCTATCAAAAGGAAGGTCGCCACCCTGTACTGAGTGAAGGAGACGATTAGGCCAGCGAATACCATCACCAGGCTGATGAAGGTCGCCAGTTGGCCCGCCCTGCCTCCCCGCAGCAGCATCTCCTGGTCAGCAGTTGTTCGCATCAGGATATACCTCTCGCTTCGTGTATGAACTGACACCGCATGCAGGTCCGTCCCAGCCATCGTGGGGCCGGGCGTGACGTCGGCCGTCAACTGTGGAGAGCCTGCGCCCCCTAGTACAGGCCAAAATACCAGCCTATGATCTCCCTGCCGAACACGAGCACGATCAAGCCCCCAGTGGCCAGGAATATCCCGTACGGGATGTAGCTTCGCAGCCCCTTGAATCCGCCAACCACGAGCGCCAACGACACCAAGCCGCCCAGGCAAACAGTGATCAGCAAGGCGAGGATAATCTCAGGAAACCCGGTGATCAGCCCCACGTACGCCGCCAGGTTGGCGTCACCTCCACCCATAGCCGTTCTCCGGAAGATGAGCCGGCCCAGGACAGCCACCAGATAGAAGAAGAGGAAGGCCAGGACGCCGCCGATGACAGCGCGTCGAAGCCCCAATCCAGGATAGAAGTGACTGCCCACCAGGGCCAGCCCAATGGCTGGACAGACCACGACCCGGAGAATCAGACGATGTTCCAGATCGATGACGAAGATCAGAAAGAGGGCGCAGGCGTAAAGGCTTACCAGTAGTAGCTGGACGGACGGACCATACCTCAGCCAGAAAAAGGCGAAGGAGACTGCCGTCACCACCGCTAGTACCGGCCGACGCAAGGGCAACGCGGCACCGCCTGGCGGGCGCTGTCCCCTCCCTGCCAGCAGGCCGACCAGAGCCGCGGAGTCCCTCCACGACCAACCGCTGTCGCGTCGTGGACTGGAAGGCTGGGTCAGGAGAGGGCGGCGCTGGGGAAGAAAATCGGCGGCTAGATTCAGGAGGGCTCCAACCGCCAGCCCCAAAACACCGTACAGGTAAGCCACAGCATACCCCCTG
The DNA here is from genome assembly GCA_035256725.1 of Anaerolineae bacterium. GTDB lineage: Bacteria > Chloroflexota > Anaerolineae > UBA7937 > B3-Chlor > JAUVXJ01. The sequence goes on along the minus strand of DATEXS010000123.1, from coordinate 16,731 downwards.
CGTTCGACCTGGCGTGGATTGTACCACACAGATTTGACAAAGCCAAAGGGCGACGGTAGAATGGCGAGTAGCGCCCTGGGTCACAAGACCGGTTGTTGCTTCCACCCATCGGCCATGCGCAAGGTACCGCATTGATGCCTCGCTACGACAGGCTAAGCATTCTGGTCAGTCTGGTTCTCTTCGGGCTGATGGTCTCCCATGTGGTCGAGTTGCCGACAAGGACCGTCTCTTTCGTGGCCCTGGGAGTGCCCACTACCATCTATCTCTCCGGCCGGTGGTTCGTCGGCGCACTCCTGGTCGCGATGACGGGTGCGGGCGCGGATTCCATTGTGCGGTCGCACCCTCTGGCACGCGATGCCGGCTGGGCATACGGCCTTACCCTCTGGGCCTTGCCCTGCGCCCTTGTCCTCTTTGCCTTCATCGCCCTGCCGTCGTCGCCTAGTCTATCATTCTGGTTGGGTGGCCTGGCTATGACAGGACTGCTCCTCTCGTTGACAGTGATCGCCCAGTATCGCACTGTCGACCCTGAGGGACCTGGGGATGACATGGCTGGGTGGGGTCTAAGCTTGGCTGTCTACGCAAGTGTGTTCGTCTTCTGTACCCTAATCTACGAAGCACGCGCGCGCAGCCTCTTGTCGGCGACGGCGGTCTTCCTGCTAGGGTCGGGATTGGCTGCCGAACTATTGCGCCCCCGCACACCTGCTTCCGCGGTGAAACGCACCTGGCTCTACTCTGTGATCGTCGGGCTTGTGCTGGGAGAGGTGGCCTGGGCCCTCAATCATTTGAGCCTGGGCGAGGTGGGAAGTGGGGTGTTTTTCCTGCTGGTCTTCTATGTGATGAGCGGACTGGCCAGGCAGCACCTGCGCGGCCGCCTGGCGCCAACTGTCATTGTCGAGTTCATTGTTGTGTCTATTCTGGGGCTGGGACTGGTCTATATCCTGTAGGCCGTACGTGGTCACGCGGGAGGAGGGGGACTGAGCGATGGTATGGCTACAACGGATAGAGGAGGACGCCAGGGAGATACGCATGCCCCAGGAGTGGGGCGGCGTGGTGCCCTCAGAGGTATTCCTCACAGAGGCACGCACAATCGTGGAGAGAGGCGCGGAAGAGGGACTTCTCCTGCGAGTCATGGGCGGGGTTGGCATAAGGCTCCATACTCTGGAGTGCGAAGAGTTGGGCCTCAGGCTGGTCAGGCTTGGCACGGGTGATGCGGAGTTCACCGACCTGGATTTCGTCAGCTACAAGGAGTTCCGCAAGCGCATGCCTGACTTGTTTGCGACCATGGGGTATCAGAAAAGACGGGCAACCCTCTCTTCCGCAGCCAGCGAGAGGCAGATCTACTTCCACGAGCACGGGTGGTTCTTCGTGGACGTATTCTTCGACCAGCTTCGGGTGGCCAATCATCGCCTGGATTTCCGCGGGCGATTGGAGCTCGACCCCCTCACGTTAGACCCCACCGATCTTCTCCTGGAAAAGCTGCAAATCGTGCACTTCAGCGAGAAGGACTTCAAAGACAGCCTATTGCTGCTCTATGCCCACGAACTGGCCGAGCAGGATAAGGAGGACGCGATCAACTGCGCATATATCGCGGACCTGCTGGCCAAAGACTGGGGTTTCTGGTATACCCTAACCACCAACCTTAAGGGGATCCGGGATCTCCTTCCACGAATGGAGGCCTTGTCGGCAGAAGAGGCTCAAGTTGTACAGGAGAGGATCGACGCGCTGCTCTCCCGCATCGAGGCGGAGCCCAAGAGCACGGGCTGGAAGGCGCGCTCCAAGATAGGACCTAGAAAGAGGTGGTACGAGCCTGTTGAGACTGAAGACACCGTGGGTGACTTCGGTATCTGGCGCATGATGCCCGAAGAGAGAGGCAAATAGGGCCTCCTACTCGTTGACCCGTGGACGCGTCCCTTTGGAGAACTTGTCGCGGAGGGACCGCCCGCACTTCGTTGCTGATACTTCGACCCCTGCTGCCCCCCATGGGCAGCGAGCTAGGTGCAATCCGACGGCCTCTGGGAAGGCACTTGGCCCCGTGCCTGGCGACGACGCCATGACAACGCTCACGACTCCGCGCTTTTCTCCGCTGGCCCAAGCCAGGCCTGCTCCGGGCGAACTGCCGTGTCTACCAGTCTCTACTTGGCTACACAGGGCGCCGGGCCTGTACCTGCCCTGGTTCGTCATAGGCATCTTCGGCTAGGGCAGATCTCAAGGCTGTGGCGAGGGGTCAGGGCCTAGCCCTGTGTTACGGTGGCCCCGGGTGCCCGGACCAGGAGAATCGGCTTGCTGGTGCCCCTCAGCACCTTGGACGCCACACTGCCGAACACCCAACGGCTGACGCCGCTGCGCCCGTGGGTGGACATAGCGATCAGATCAACATCGTTGACTTCGGCGTAGTCCACGATCTCTGCGGCCGGATCCGAGCCGTGCCTGATCGTGTGACGGGCATTCACCCCGGCATCGAGGAGTTCCTGCTCCACAGCCATCAGGTGCTCCTCCGCCTCCCGTCTCTCCTTGGCCGCTGTCTTGGGCAACACCCCCGACTGGGGCAAAACCTCGAGCAAGATCACCTCGGACCCATGGGCGCTGGCCATGGTTTGCACCCGTGGGATGATGGCCCTGGCCAGGTCAGATCCATCCAGGGGGACCAGTATGCGATCATACATCTCAACACCTCCGGCTTGTCTCACCATGTGTAGGTCTGCTGTTTGGCAATCTGTATCCATCATGGTATAATAGTTCTTACTGTAGTCAATCCCGTAGGCAGCCCCGGCCGGCGTCGCCACGCGTCATGCCGGCACTCATGACAACGGAAAGGACGACAAGTCAATGGCCAAGACCAAGTTTCTCTTTTCCACCGATTTTCACGGCTCAGAGACGGTCTGGCGCAAGTTCCTCAACTCCGCGAAGTACTTCGATCTTGACGCCTTGGTCATCAGCGGTGACATGACCGGAAAGCTGCTGGTCCCCATCGTCAAGCGGCCTGATGGTAGGTATGACGCCACCTTCTACGGCCAACCCGAGGTGCTGACCGAGGAAGAAGTCCCCGAGTTCGAGAAGAAATGCCGCATGATCTGCTACATCCCCTACCGCACCACCCCTGAAGAAGTGGAGCGGCTCTTCACAGATATGCAATACAAGGAAGACGTCTTCGAGAGGATGGAATGTGAGGTCATCAGGTATTGGCTGACCCTCATCCCGGACCGCGTCCCCCCCACTTGCAAGGTGATCATCAGCCCAGGCAACGATGACAAGTTCTCTATTGATCAAGTCATCAGGGCCGACCCTAATCCTCAGGTACTCTTTGGGGAGGAAGAGGTTGTGCAGCTGGATGATGAACATGAGGTTCTGTGCTTCGGTTGGTCAAATCCCACTCCGTTCGACTCCCCTCGGGAGTGTTGCGAGGAGGAGATGGAGCAGAAACTGGAACGGGTGGTTGCTCAAGTTAAGAACTTAGAAACCGCCGCGTTCTGCATCCATGCGCCACCCTATAAAAGCTTCATTGACGAGGCACCGCTGCTTCATGAAGACCTGAGTCTGGTAACCGCAGGCGGCCATACCCAATCCGTGGCCGTAGGCTCCACAGCCGTTCGCAAAATCATAGAGAAATACCAGCCGATGATGGGCTTGCACGGCCACATCCATGAGAGTCCGGGGCGGGTGAAAATCGGCCGCACAGAGTGCCTCAATCCAGGCAGCGAGTATGGCGAGGGGATCTTGAAAGGTTTCCTGGTGGAGATCGACGGTCCCAAACTGACGCAGCTGCGTAGAGTTGATGCCTAACTGCAAACCCCCAAACGCCTGCCGACAACTCCAGCACCCCGCCCTTGGGGGCGGGGTGCTGCCTTAATCCAGAGCACTTCTTACACTGCCACCCCGGGCATCAGACCCTAGTACTGGTGAGTCACCACGTCTTCGGGCAACTCATACCAGCGCTTCTTTTCGCCGACCTTGGCCCTCAACTTCCACTTCATCGATTTCGGGGCTTCCTCGATCACCTGCCGCAGCCGGTGGAGTCGCTCCACGCAAACTCCCTTCTCCTTTTCTTCCAGGTAGTCGTCAGCCAGGGCCAAGAGTTTGTCGATGTTCAAGGTCAGGGTTTTGTACCACCCCCAGTCATCGCCGCACAGCTTGGCGATGAACCTCGGGTCTATGGTCTCTCGGTCTTCACCCTCCGCGATGTCGTGATCGAAGAGCAGCGCGTAACCGTCTTTGACATCTTTTTCATTGAGCAAGACCACCTGCAGCTTGGACAGCAGCAACTCCTCAATGGGCACCGAATAATCGTCCAGCTCCAGTCGGCCGACCAGGCTCAACTGGTGGCACATGACGAAGACATCGAGGAAGACATCAAGATCGTAGCCCAGCGTGGCGTTGTCGAAGAGCAAGCGACGGTGTCCCTGCAGCGCATTGAAGCGCCGGTTGGGCTGGTACCCCAGATCTTCGATCAGGCGGGCCACCTCGAGCCGCTGCTTGCGGTAGCCCACCATGTCAATGTCACCATAGATCCGAGCCATGGAGCGATGTGCGGCACTGGGACAGTGTAACTTCACTGCCGTGCCTCCGATCACCCTCAGATGTATGCCCCTGTCCCGTCCAGCATCGATTACGCGCCGCACTTCTTCTTCCATGGTCACCGCTCGTGTTGAGATCTCGTCTGTTGTGGCCACCTTTTCCTCCTCCTTATGCGGGTTCGTCCACCCCGTCCGCCGGCTGCTCCCTCTTCACCAAGTCCAGCACCTCGAAACGGAAGTCGGAGGGGGGCAACTTCAAGGCCGAAGCCGGGATATCCAAGTACTCCCCACCGTCCCCGTAGAGCCTCACCAGGAACCTGCCATATCCCTCATGAACCAGGGATACTTGTGAGAAATCCTGCCACTTCCTTATGCTCTTGCGCCCCCTACCCTTAGTCAACTCGAAACCCTGCTGATCCCAGGAAAAGACGGCGTGATATTGAGCCCTGTACCACCACCATCCCAGCAGGCCAGTCAGGGCTATGTTGATGCCGAAAACCGGCCGCGAGATCACGATCTCCCTGAAAACAACAAAACCGGCCGCGAACCAGGCGAATGAAGTAAGGAGAAAAAAGGCGATCAAAGACATGGTGAGGTTCATTACCTGCAGCGGTGCGACCGTTCTCACTTGAAGCACCTGATGAACCTGGGCATCCTCTGGCCCCAGTATGACGAGGCGTGGACTATCTCCTGGGAACTGAGATCAACCAGGGCTATGCCAATCTCTCGACTATCGTTCCTCTCCACCATCAACCTGGCCTTGCTGGAGAAAGAGCCCTCGTGGGGGATAACCAACCAAGCCCAGGCGTACTCCTCCTCTTTCAGGAACCTGGAGATTGTGGTCAACAAGTCATGCAACTGTCTCACCTCGTGGTCTTTGGAATAGGCCAGGCAAACGACGTAGTAGTTAGGCATCAGCAGCCACGACGCTACCCTGGAAAGGAAGAAGCCCTTGGGTCTCACCTTCGCTGTGACAAACATGTCGAAGACGAAGTCCCCCAGTTGATATTCCCAGAAGGATTCGTTGAAGTCGGCCAGCCACCTACCGCTTCCGACCATGAGGCTATCTTCCAGTTTAACCAGGTATTCGTTGACCTTCATTCCCCAGCTCTCGCATACTCGGATCTGGCGTGGGCAGAGATAATGCGGCAACTGTAGCACAAGGTGGGTGCGGAAGCAAACTGACTGGCCTGCCCGTCATCACCGAGCCAGCCACGAAAGGTGACTATGAAGAGCCCGACGAAAGACCTAGCTTAGTCCATGGGCTGCACAAAGCTGCACTGGTGTGCACTTGAGGAGCTAGCCCAGCCTGGTCATCTTCCATCTTCAGTATGCAGAGGCTGTGGTTGTTCAAGGGGAGGTCAAATCGACAAGGACCGCACCGGCCGCTCCGCCAGCGTGGTCTTCCGCCATCGACCTCGCCTTCCTGGGGAAGTACCCGCCGTGGGGGATGAACAGCCAGACCAACGCGAACTCTTCCCCCTTCAGATGCACAGCTCTTGTGCCGCCACCTGGCCCATCCCGCCAGATTCGCCGCAGCCATGAATGGCTACCCAGACGAGCGAGCCCGAAAGGGGGCGCTGCCCCGCAGCCTAAGAAAAAGGCTCTCCGCGAGCCCACATGGCCCGACGGAGAGCCTCAAGCTACGCCGCGAACGACCAGGACTCTATTCCGGTGGAATCTGGGCGAAAATGGTGGTCAAGTCCGCGCCCACGCGCTTTGCCCGGCTGCGACCCCAGTAGTACACGAGCGCGGAGACAACGATCAGCACGACCGTGAACCAGAAGTTCAGGCTGAGCCAGTTGCCCCCGAAGTGCCCCAAAGGACCGAGAGAGAACGAGGGGCCCCAGCCATAGCCGGCACCGTGGCACAGGATCAACAACGACAGCAAGACGTTAGTGGCAAAGGCCGCATATCCCATGCCTACAACCAGGCCCCTGCTCTGCCGCCATGGAGCCCGCTCGAAGACCTCTGGAAGTTTCGACGGGAACCAGGCGCAGGCCAGACCCATGCCGCCGAAGAACAGGGCATCCCACAGGTCGGTGGCCACGATGGCGCCGGACGAGCTGATCCACCCTTGCCCAAAGGGGCTGTGCAGAATGGGCTTCAGGAAGGCCAGGCCAGCATCCCCGAACAACTCCGCCTCCGCTACCACGCCGACCAACGCCGCCACCGAAGTGACGATGATGGCGTTCACCGGTGAGGCCCGCTTCTCATTGATATCGGCGACCCACTCCGGCAGAATGCGGTCGAAGCCCATAGCGAAGAGCATGCGGGAGCAAGTCAGGATGAACGGCGGGATGTCGTTGGCAACCCACATGGTGCCCATCACAAACATCAAGATGCCGAAGAGCTTGCCCATACCGGCACCAAAGACGCCGTAGGCCGAGATGCCGGCGAAGTACGGCATCCAGGCCCCAATGGTGGGCAAGCCTGCATCTTCGAAGCTGCCCGCGCCGGGCCCCAAGTAACCCACGGCGTCTATCAGGCTCCACGTCTTGCCTCCCCCTACATCCACCACGCCGGCCATACCACCCGCCCGAGCCAACAGGAAGGAGATGGACATGTAGATGCCCATGATCACGATCCCCGAGATAAAGATGATCTTGGGCAAGCTGCGGCTGGCTTCCTTCACTTCACCAGCCACAAAGGTGGCAGCGGCGTAGCCGATATACGCCCAGTAGGCGTAGAAGCTGGCCGCGAACACGGCGCTCCAGTAGATGCCAGACGTCAGGCCTTGGTCGATAGCCGCCTGCGTGTACTCAGCGGCCGTGTGTCCCGCGGTAATGGCTCCCACTCCAGCCTCCATGGCCGGAGGGTTGGCCACGATGAAGACCAGGTACACCACGGCAAGGATGCCTGCGGGGATCCAGAACATCACGTGCAGCACATACCCCGTCATCCGGGTGCCCAGGCAGGCGATGCCGCTGAAGAAGGCGATGATCACAATCCCGAAGATGCTCATGAAGTAGGGATTCGCCAGCCCGCTGGTATCGACGCCGGCCAGGCTGCCGAAGATCAACGTGGCTTCAAAGGTGGCGACCGCGATCAGGCCGTAGGAAATGGCCACGGAGAGGAACTCCAGGCAGGTCGCCACGAAGGCGAAGCCGGGGTTGATGATCCTCGACATGAAGACATAGCCTCCTCCGGAACGGGGCATCGCTGACGACAACACAGCGAAGGCGTAGATCGAGACCAACATCAAGATCCCGATCAGGAGAAAGGCCATGACCATGGGGTGAATGCCCAGGACATACTCCTGGGGGTACACGCTCTCGGCGCCGATGGCCTGGAAGACCCGCTTCTGCCATCCCAAGCCCACTGCGTTGCAGACGGCCAGGATGATCGCCGTCGAGAAGCCGATCTCTCGCACCAGTCCGGTCGCCTTACGGGCGAACAAGGTCTTTTCTTCCATTTTCGAAACCTCCTATTTCCCTCCAATGGGCATGCTAGCTTCTCGTGGTTTCAAAACGGACCCGTCTCTATTTTTCGTTGGCATCACCTCCTCGTGCAACCCCTGAATGTGGGAATCCAACCAGAGAGACCTGTTCGCGGCGTTCGGGGCCACCTAACCCATTATAATAGCATATATCCCACAAAATGTCAAGTCCCCGCCATCACCCGCAGAGCCGTATGCCAAGCCGCATTCCGCGGCCGAGCACAAAGGGCATATGTCGGTGCATTATATGTGGGCCTGTCAATTCCGATCCCCGCTTTGCTCAACCATTCCTCGTTCGCGTCCCGGACCTACCGCCCACGGCCCCAGACAGCCAGCGCCCCGACCTATCCGTCGCGTTTCCTATCCCCAGCCGGGCAGGCCTACCACACGCTGGCGCCTTCCCTGACCGGCCAGAATCGGGATCAGCGGCGAATGTCGGTCCCGACCCCAAGCTTGTGTACCTCAACACCTGAGCAGGGCACTAGATGCGCGGAGCTTCACGATGCCGACGACCCATCACCAAGGAGGGCTCGCCGCCTGTCAAAGCGTTGCTCGGAGAGAGCCCCTCGGACAGGCCAGCCTGGTCGCTAACAGGGCCGGAAAGTGGCAGATCGACTCACGGAATATTCTCCGGAAGTCCCTTTGGGTGGTGGCGATTGCTCGCACGCGCGTGAAAGTAGACCCGGTCCGCTTCAACTGGCGGCTGTGGCGACCCTTTCCTCCTGCCCTGATCCATTGCCTTGACTAACCCCATCCGGTATAATAGGAACACGCACCAAGGTGATCCTGGGCCACCCAATGCACGAAGAACGGCGCAAACTACCCAGCGTGGAAAAAATCCTCCAAAGGGCCGAACTGCAGCCCTCTATTGGCGAGAAGGGGCATTCCCTGGTTGTGCAAAGCGTAAGGCACGTCATCGACGCTGCGCGACGCGAGATAGCCCATGGAGAGCCCTCCCCCACCATGGATGGACTACTGGATCGGGTCTTGGCGGACCTGGAGACGCGAAGCGCGTCCACGCTGCGCAGAGTGATCAACGCCACGGGCGTGATCATCCATACCAACCTGGGGCGTGCCCCCCTCAGTGAAGACACCAGGACGGCCATGGACCTGGTGGCCCAGGGCTACAGCAACCTGGAATACGATCTGGCCCTTGGCTCACGAAGCTCGCGTTATGAGCACGCTGAGCAACTGCTCAGACATCTCACTGGCGCTGGCGGAGGCCTGCTGGTCAACAACAATGCCGGTGCGGTCCTACTCGTCCTCAGTGCTTTGGGGAGAGGGAAGGAAGTGGTCATCTCGCGTGGCCAGCTAGTAGAAATCGGCGGCGGCTTCCGCATCCCTGACGTTATGGCCCAGAGCGGCGTGCGCCTCGTGGAGGTTGGAACCACCAACCGCACCAATGTCGCTGACTATGAGAGCGCCATCACCGAGGAAACGGCGCTGCTCATGCACCTGCACCACAGCAATTTCAAGGTACTGGGCTTCACACAAGACGTACCTCTGAGCGAACTGACAGAGGTTGGCCGGCAACATGGACTGCTCACCGTGGAGGACCTGGGCAGTGGCTGTCTTCTGGATACGTCAGCCTTCGGCCTGGCTCATGAGCCGACGGTGCAGGAGGCCCTCTCCCAGGGTGCAGACCTGGTCTGTTTCAGCGGAGACAAGCTGCTGGGAGGACCGCAAGCGGGGATCATCATCGGGCGGGCAGATCTCGTCGCCTCCCTCAAGGTGCACCCACTGGCCCGTGCCCTGAGAGTGGACAAGATGACCATCGCCGGCATCCAGGCCACGCTCATGCACTATGCCAGGGACGAGGCGACTGAGAAGATTCCTGTCTGGCAGATGATCAGTCTGGACCTGGAAAGCATAGAGGCGAGGGCAGCCTCTTGGGTCGAAAGGCTGGGACAGATGGGAGCCCGTGCCCAGGTCATCCCTGGCCTGTCGACGGTGGGAGGCGGCTCCCTGCCTGGCGAGACCCTGCCCACTCGACTAGTTGCCCTCCAACACCCCGCACCGGACAGTCTGGCCCAGCGCCTGCGGACGGCAGAGCCCGCCGTGGTGGGCAGGATCGAGGCAGGTCAGTACATACTGGATCCGCGGACCGTCCTGAATGGCGAGGAGCCGGACCTCCTCTTTGCCCTGGAACAGGCCTTCCGGGGCCAGTAGGGATCTGGCGGGGAGCCTCTCGTACCCGTTGACCAAGAGAGCGCGACAGCGGTTCATGCTACCAAGCGATGTCTAGAAGCAACTGGCAGACAACTCCATTGTCGTCCTCCCCCCGCCTATCGAGCGGGCCACCCGCGCGCCGCGGGCGGCTGAGCTTCTTCGTGCAAGGGCTCCTCGTTGCGGTGCTGGTTGCGCTGCTTCTCTTCTTTGTTGGCCTGATCGGAGCCACCACCGTATACGCCTATTATGCCCTGACCCTGCCTCCAGCCGAGGAGTTGGGTGCCCGTACGCTATTCCTGAGCACGAAGATCTACGACCGCCACGGGCAGCTTCTCTACGAGGTCTTCGATGCCAACGCTGGCCGGCGCACGTACGTGCCCATTGCGGAGATCCCCGAGGACCTGATTCATGCCACCATCTCCACTGAGGACAAGACCTTCTACAGCAATCCCGGCTTCGATCCCCTGGCCATCGCTCGGGCTGTCTGGCTCAACGTCACCGAGGGCGAGATCGTCACCGGGGCCAGCACCATCACCCAGCAGTTGGTGAAGAACATCATCCTCTCTCCCGAGCAGACCTTCACGCGCAAGCTGCAGGAAGCGATCCTGGCCCAAGAGATCACCCGCAGATACTCCAAGGACCAGATTTTGGAGATCTATCTCAATGAGATCTATTACGGGAACATGTCCTATGGCATCGAGGCCGCCGCAGAAACCTATTTCGGAAAACAAGCGCGGGACCTGACTCTGGCCGAAGCCTCCATGCTGGCAGGTCTCCCCCAGTCCCCGTCCATCTACGACCCCTACACCAACCCAGATCTCGCGAAGCAACGTCAGAAGACAGTGCTGGGGCTGATGACCAAAGAGGGGTACATAACCAGGGCAGAGGCTGACGCGGCTTGGAATGAAGAGCTCCACTATAGCGTGCTGCGCGTGGACATGAAAGCCCCTCACTTCGTGGTCTACGTGCGCAAGCTCCTGGAGGACAAGTACGGCACGGAGATGCTGTACAAGGGTGGCCTGCGTGTTTACACCACTTTGGATCTGGAGATGCAGGAGATCGCTCAAGAGGCAGCGCGGGAGCATGTCAGTGCCCTTGCCGACAGACACGTCACCAATGCTGCACTGGTGGCCGCGATCCCTCAGACCGGCGAGATTCGGGTCATGCTGGGGAGCGTCGACTTCTGGGATGAACAAATAGACGGCCAGGTGAACGTCGCTTTGGCCTTGCGGCAGCCTGGATCGTCCATCAAGCCGGTGAACTATCTGGCGGCCTTTGAGAAAGGATGGACTCCGGCCACACTGATCATGGACGTGACCGCGGAGTTCCCCAACCCACCGGGAGCTCCCTACGTACCCAACAACTACGACGGGAAGGAGCACGGTCCGGTCCTCGTGCGGCAGGCGCTGGCCTGCTCTTACAATATCCCCGCGGTGAAGACTCTGCAGTTCGTGGGCGTGCCGAACATGATCGAGATGGCCAGCAGGCTGGGCATCACCACCTTCACCGAGCCCGAAAGGTACGGCCTCTCTCTTACCCTGGGGGGCGGCGAGATCATGCTCCTCGAGCACACCGCCGCCTACGGAGTCCTTGCCAACGGAGGAATCCGGGTCCCCCCTGTAGCCATCATGCGGATAGAGGATAGCCGGGGCCGGGTGATCGAGGAGTACCAGCCCCCCGCTGGGGACCAGGTCATCTCTGCCCAACATGCCTACCTGATCACCCACATTCTGGCCGACAACGAGGCGCGAACGCCGGCGTTTGGCCCTGACAGCCCTCTTCGCCTGTCCAGGCCAGCGGCTGTCAAGACAGGCACCACAGACGACTGGAAGGATAGCTGGACCATCGGGTACACGCCCGATCTGGTCGCCGGGGTCTGGGTGGGCAACAGCGACAACACCCCCATGGATCATGTGGCCGGCTCCACCGGAGCTGGACACATCTGGCACAACTTCATGGAGCGCGTCCTGGCGGGCACACCGGTAAGAGACTTCCCGGTTCCCTCCGGTCTGGTCCGGGCGGAGATCTGTGCCCGCTCTGGAATGGCCCCCACGGAGCTCTGCACAGAGAGAAGGACAGAGATCTTCGTGGACGGAACCGCACCGACAGAGCCCGACAACATCTATCAAAAGATTGGCATCTGTACCACGACTGGTCAGAGGGCAACGGAGTTCTGCCCACCCCAAGTGGTGCAAGAGCGCATCTTCGAGGTGTATCCGCAAGAATACGCCGAGTGGGCGCAGCGGGCGGGGATCCCGCAGCCGCCAAGGGAAGAATGCCAGTTGCACGCCAATCCGCCAGCGGTTGAGTTGACCTCGCCCGCCATGGGAGAGGAAGTGAGGGGAAGAGTCGAAGTCTGGGGCACGGCAGACATGTCGGACTTCTCACACTTCGTCGTGGAGTACGGAGTCGGTCCAGATCCCATCGGCTGGGGAACGGTGGCCGGGCCCAGACAGGAACCGGTACACAACGGCCTCCTGGCCCGCTGGCGAACGCAAGAGCTAGACAACGGCCTCTACTCTCTGCGCGTCGTGGTCTGCGACCGCCAGGGTCAGTGCGCCGAGGCCAGGACCCAGGTTGTGGTGAACAACGGTTTGCCCACCCCTACCTGGGCACCGGAGCCAACGCATACGGCGACGCCGACTCTCGTGCCAACCCCCACTTCGACAGCTACCGCCGTGCCCAGGCCAACCGATACGCCCTATCCGACAGAGACACCGACCCCGACACCCACGGAGACGCCGACGTCAGAGCCTACGGCAACGCCAACGACCACAGACACCCCTACACCAACCGTCGAGTCGGCGGGCCCGCCAGGCGGCTCCTCATAGAGCTACGCAAAGCCCCGAACGGTCGGGCCTGCCTGTACGCGGAGGACCCCGGCGTCTCAGCACCGAGGTCGGCCCCAGCGACCGAGGTGTATCGTCCTGACGCCCGGTGAACCTGCCCGCCCAGTTGGCTCTTCGCCCAGGCCAGGGAGATGCGGCGAGCGACAACCGCAGAGGGTCTCCCTCTCCACGAGACTACCGGGACCGGCCATCGCTACATGCTCCATCGGCACCGCAGCATCCTGGTCCAAGCCGACGGCGTTTGTCGCCAGGTGACCAAGGACAAAGCAGGGCGCAGCCTAGCCAGCGAACCTTAGCAGGGCGCCTATGCCCCCCAGTTCAGCGAGCTTCTCCCTGTTGTCGCCGCCTATGAACATCATCTCGCAGTTCTGAAGGAATGCCTGCTTGACCAGTTCCTCGACCATGCTGGGCAGGACCTCGGTCTCGCCCCCGCAGAAGGCGCATGGGCTGGTCAAGGACAACTGACCGCAACTGGTGCAGCGAAGCCCAGAACTCTCAAAGTCCTCATTGACCAGCAGCGTCATCACCTGGCCCTTCTGCAGGGCATGAATGGTGTCCTCAAGCCCTGCAGCGCCCAGATTTCCGGAGTGCACCTCTGCACGCAGCTTCTCGATCACATCGCCCTCGCGAGCCTCGAGAAGCTCGCTCACCTCAGCCATGGTCAACCGCTGAACTTCAGCAGGGGAACTGGTCATCTCAGCGGGAAACGAGCCGGCGAACCTCTCCCTCACGTAGGGGTGTAGATGCTCGACGAATTCACTCACCAGCTCCTCGGTCCCACCGACAAACAGTCGATCGAACTCCTCCTGCTGGAGCATGGAGAAGGTCTCTTCGGCCGTATCCTTCAAGTGGCGCATCACACGATCGTCATGGTGGCGCTGGTACCGTGCTTGGGCCCAGCCACCCTGATCGTGCCTCCCTGGCACCTCTCCGAATACGTCCGAGCGTTCCTCAACCCCGGCAGCGTCAAGGAGGAAGATCCTCGCCCTCCCCTTGCCTACCAGGGCCGTGCAATACCGCTCGTAATGGGTCAGTAACTCAATTAGCGGCCTCATGCGGATGGAGTGGTCCACCGCGAGCAACGGCCCCACCTTGTCGGGCAGGTGAAATACCCTCCACAAGCCGGCGGCAGAGCAGGCAAACACCGCCAGTCCGCCACGGGTCAAGACCAACTCCTCCGTCACCAGGCCCTCGACGCGCTCCAGATCATCGTAGACCGATTTGGCCTGGGCACTTGTCCAGTCGCCCTGATTGGCCATAGCGTCATTGATCATGTTCCTGAGTCTGATCAGGCTGCCCTGCTCTGTCGGTTCGCCCTTCTCCAGAGGATAGTAGAAACTGCAGATGAGGTTCGTTTCATCTCTGTAGCTCGCCAACTCCCTCAACTCATGTTTGTCTAACATCGACCATCCCTCCATCCTATTGCCGAACAACAGCCAGTTCCTGGCCGCAGGAAGCACACCTGTTGCCTTCCAGGTTCAGGGTCGTATGGTAGCCAATTCTGGCGATGGCGACCGCTCCGCAAGACGGGCAGATGGTACTCTCGTACGTGTCCCCCGGTACGTTGCCAGCGTACACGTATCTCAGCCCGGCCTCGCGGCCTATCTCTACCGCCCTATGTATCCTCTCCACCGGGGTGGCGGATCTGTCCAGCATCTGGTAGCGGGGGGTGAACCGCGACACGTGCCACGGCATGTCCGGGTCCAACTCAGCGATGAAGTGCGCAAGCTGAGATAGCTCTCCGTCGCTATCGTTCAGGCCCGTGACCAAGAGCGTGGTTAGTTCTACCCATACACCCCGCCGGTGCATGGCCTCGATGGTGTCTAGAACCGGCTGAAGCTTGGCGCCGCACACCCGCCGGTAGAACCCGTCGTCGAAGCTTTTCAGGTCCACGTTGGCGGCATCAAGATAGGGCCCGATGGTCTCCAGAGCCTCGAGCGTCATGTATCCGTTGGTCACGAAGACATTCTTGATGCCTTCCTTGCTGGCGAGCCGCGCCGTGTCATAGGCATATTCAAAGAAGATGGTGGGCTCGGTGTAAGTATAGGCGATGCTCTCGCAGCCGTGGTCTTTGGCCCCAGCGACGACCCGCTCCGGCGGGAATTCCTCCCCCCGCAGAGGCACCCCCTCTCTAGGGGACTGAGAGATGTCAGCGTTCTGGCAGAAGCGGCAGCGGAAGTTGCACCCGACGGTGGCTATGGAGAAGCTTCGCGTACCGGGCAGGAAGTGATATAGCGGCTTCTTCTCTATGGGATCTACGTGCACCGCTATGGCCTCTGCATACACCAGTGTGTTCAACACACCTTCGACGTTCTCCCGTACCCCGCATATGCCGTTCTCTGCTGGCTTGATCCTGCACCGGTGTGCGCATAGGGCACACTGGACCAGCTGGTCTTCTAGCTTCTCGTAGAGCATTGCTTCCTTACGCATCATCACCCCCCTCTCGCCTCTTGCACCAGGTATAGAAGGTCGTAGGCGTTTTCCACAGCGTAGGCCTGAGCATCGTTGTTGAAGTACACAAAGGCGTCATACCCTCTCGCCAGGAAATCACCGATCTGTGCCGCCAATTGCTGCAATCGGCGGCGGCTATAACACCCGCCATACTTGACGCCTACGCCGTGCATCCTTGCGTAGGCAACGGTCCCTGTCACCAGGAACGGACAGTCGAACTCTGGCCCATCAACATGGCAGAAGCCCACGTTCCGCTCCTTCAGAAGCTGTACAACCTCATCGTTGTGCCAGCTCTTATCTCGAAACTCCACCACGTGGCGTAAGTCCCCTGGAAGGAGAGCCAGGAAGTCCGCGAGCCTTTGGACATCGCAGTGCCAGTTGGGGGGCAACTGATAAAGGATAGGCCCCACCTTGGTCGCCAACCCCCTCGCTCGCTCCAGGAACCTGTTCACAGGCTCCTCAGCCTGACTCAGTTTGCGCAGGTGGGTGATGACCCGCGGAGCCTTTAACGCGTAGACAAAGCCCGGCGGGCTCTGTTCCTTCCACCGCCGGAAGGTCTGCTCTGGGGGGAGTCGATAGAATGTGTAGTTGACCTCAACAGTGGGGAAGTACCGGGCATAGTGAGTGAACCAGTCGCGTTGAGGCATACCGGGGGGATAGAAAAGGCCCCGCCAATTACTGTAGCTCCAGCCCGAGGTACCGACGAAGAACCTACCCCTATTCACTCCTGGCCCTATGGTCGACCAACCAACGAGCTTGAGGCCCTTCCCGGAACTAGCCGCGCGGCAGGAAACCTATCGGGTTGCGCTTCACACCACCCTGGCGAATCTCAAAATGGAGGTGCGGACCCGTGGAGCGACCGGTGCTGCCCATCAACCCTATCAAGGCGCCCCGCTGGACAGCCTGGCCGACGATAACTCGAATCTCACTCAGGTGAGCATACAGCGTTTCGAAGCCGTTGCCGTGGCCGACAATGATGTAGTTACCATAACCGCCCATCCAGCCGGTAGCCGCCACGTAACCAGCATCCGCGGCATAGATGGGCCGGCCCGTGGCCCCCCCAATGTCTATGGCCTGATGGCCCGGCCAGTAGCTCTGGGACACGTATCCGCTGGTGGGCCACATGAAGTTGCCCGAGCCCTGTGGAGCGTTGGCCGGCGGGGGCGCCGTAGCTTGCACGTATCTGGGCACCAGCGGTCTCGTGCCGCCCGGTACGAGCAACCTCTGCCCCACCTGAAGGACATAGGGCTCGCTGAGGTTATTATACTCACACTCCACGATCACCAGCGGGTCCACGCTGTACCGCTTGGCA
>DATEXS010000122.1:0-13550 GCA_035256725.1 Anaerolineae bacterium | reverse complement strand
GCAGCACCGGCACCTCAGCGCGCGATCATGGTAGATTGATCCGGCCGCCGGGTGCATGGGAGAACAATCTGCTATCCAAGTGTATCCGCTGTGGCGAGTGCATCAGGGCCTGTCCGACCAGTGCCATCCAGCCCTCCCTTGTGGAGGCCGGCCTGGAGGGTCTGTGGACTCCGGTGCTGGTGCCCAGGCTGGGCTACTGCGACTACTCGTGTAGCGCCTGTGGCCGGGTCTGCCCGGTGCAGGCCATACCCCCGCTGTCGCTGGAAGAAAAGCGCCAGCAGGTCATCGGCAAGGCCTACATTGACCAAGACCGCTGCATCGCCTGGTCGGACCTCAAGCCCTGCATCGTCTGCGAGGAGATGTGCCCGGTGCCTGACAAGGCCATCAAGCTGGAGACGGTGGAGGCGGTGACGCCCGACGGGGAGACGGTGACCGTGCAGCGTCCCCGGGTGGTCCGGGAGCGGTGCATCGGCTGCGGCATCTGTGAGTACAAGTGCCCCGTGAACGGCGAGGCGGCGATTCGGGTCTACGTGCCACCTGACATCCTCTGAGCGGCGCCTGGCTGATAAGGGGCGGTGTATGCGGTTTTCTGCCCGCGTCGCCAGGCCACTGGCGGACGTGGCTGCCGATGTACCGAGGCGAGAGGGAAACCCCGAGAAAGAAGAGCGCTACCTGTACGTGGTGGTGGTGCGTCTGGCGACCTTGGTGACGATGACTGCGCGGTCGTGGTCGCGGACAGCGTATATCACCCTGTAGTCTCCAACGCGGATGCGATAGAAATCTCTCTTGGGGGCCAACTTGCGGCAACTGCGTGGTCGAGGATCGTCCGCCAAGCTCTCTATGGCTGCTCTCAATCTTGCCAGATCGGACCCGTGTAGCCGGTCGAGCGATCTGGTTGCTGCCGGTGTCAGTTCAATCCTGTAGGTCGCCGTCGCGCGCTCGTTCTCGGAAGTACTTGAAGGCGTCAATGCCTCCCTCCAGTTCGTATTCCGCCAGGGAGGTCTCGGAGTCGGCCAGATCCTGAGCTACTTCCATGGCTTGTACCCACCACTCCAAGGCTTCGAGGACAAGGTCCTGCAACGGTGTTCCTCGTCTCTCGGCTTCGCTTTCCAGGCGGTCGAGCAATTCCTCGTCGTCTATGTTGAGCACCAATCGTTGCACTGCCAGGGTTCTCCTCGCTTTGCGGCAAAGCTGCGACAATCACATTATATGAGGATATGCGAGCAGCTGTCAATGCCCGGCGCTCGTCGCGCCTATGGCGTGTGTTGTTCATGGCGCCGCGAGGGACCCGGATGAGCTCCCTCGGCGGACCAGTATCTGGCAGGGTGCTGCGAGACAGAGCGTACACGCGTGCCTCGGCGTTCTCTACGCACAACTCCCCAACTGACCCTTGAGGTAGCGGTGGGGTTGGGCTACAATGCAAGTCAAGGGAGGAAAACATGGCCGAGCATGGGCGACCCCAACAAGAGTCCACACTGGCTGACCTGGCCGCGGCGCGCCAGCAACTGCTGGATGCCCTAGAGGGGCTGAGCGAGTCTGATCTGGACAATCCCCTGGCCCCGGGTGAGTGGCGCATTCGAGACATGCTGGCCCACATCAACCACTGGAACCGCTGGGGGCTCAACAGGCTACGGCAGATGG
This sequence comes from Anaerolineae bacterium, assembly GCA_035256725.1. Classification (GTDB taxonomy): domain Bacteria; phylum Chloroflexota; class Anaerolineae; order UBA7937; family B3-Chlor; genus JAUVXJ01. The sequence continues at coordinate 11,909 of DATEXS010000122.1, read as the reverse complement.
TTAAGCATGGGCCAGAGACGATTTCCACCCCATCCTTTGACGCCGACGCGGTAAACCGCCACGTGGCCGAGGCCTGGGGTCTTCACCCGGTGAAGGACGTGCTGGTGGAGTTCGAGAACTGCTACGAGGATGTGCTGTCGTACGTCCGTGCCCTGCCGCCAGAGTGGACGGAGGGAGAGTGGCAGCTGCGAGGAAAGCCCATGACTCTGAGCAAGTGGTTCGCCTTTGCGGCATCTCATGAGCGCAGCCATGCGGAGCAGCTACGGACCTGGCGTGCCCAGAGATGAGAAGCACCGGCCTGCACTGTCGGGGACACGAGTGTCCCCGAGCGGAGGACTACAAGTGGCCAGATTGCTGACCTTGAACAGGTGGGCCGCCTTCGCCATCTTCGTCTTTCTTGACGTGATCTGCGTGGGCATGGGCATGGGTGTTCCCATCTTCTGCATCGGACTAGGCTTTCCGGTGGGCTGGTACGTCGCGGCCCGAGCGACCCGGTCCACCTGCAATCTGGGCGAGGTCTTGAAGAGAACTGTCGTTCAGGCGACAGTCGCATCGGCGGTGACCTTTGCCATGATGGCCCTGATCTGGGGAAACGTGGCCCGGATGCTACTCGACCCCGCCGCGGATTTCGCCAACTTTGGCATACCGATGATCCTCTATGATCCTAAAGCCAGTTTCGTTGGCTGGCTCTTGTTGATGATCTTCATTTCGCCGTTCTTGCAGTTGCTGACCACGCTATTCTCGTCACATCTGACGTTACTCGCTTGGCTCATGAGGCGGCCTCAGGTCTCGTAGCGCCAAGGTCATCGTCGCCGTGCCTTGGTAAAGGCAAGCGGGCGCCGAGGGATTGGGGATGAGTTCTTTGGAGAGACGCAGGCACGACAGCCCATTCTCGGAGCATCTGTTTGAGTATCGGGCCGTAGCGGCCAGGCGGTTGGCCCTATCGCTGGGCATCACCCTGGTGGTGATGGTGGTGGAGGTGGTGGGCGGGATACTGACCAACAGCATCGCCCTGATCAGCGACGCTGGTCACATGTTCACGCACTCCTTCGCCATCTCCATCAGCCTGGTGGCCATAGTCATCGCCCGGCGGCCTCCCTGCCATCACCGGACCTTCGGCCTCTATAGAGCGGAGATCCTGGCCGCCTTCATCAATGGTCTCTTCCTGCTGGTGGTGGCGGGGATTGTGATCTACGAGGCCGTCTTGAGGATCATCAATCCGCAGGAGGTTCTGGGTCTTCAGATGCTCTTCGTGGCCCTCCTGGGGCTGGCGGTCAACTTGGCCAGCATCGTCATCCTCCAGGGCACGTTGAGAGAGGACATCAACGTCAGAAGCGTGTTCTACCACATGGTGGCCGATGCTGCCTCCTCGGTGGGCATCGTGGCGGCGGCGATCGTCATCTTCTACACCGGATGGAACGTCCTCGACCCTCTGGTGAGCCTGGGCATCTCGGCACTCATCGTCGCCTGGGCCTGGGGAGTACTCAAGGACTCGACCAAGGTGCTGCTGGAGATAGCCCCCAAGGGACTGAACAGCGACATCATCAGCCAAGACCTTAAACACAGGTTCCCTGAGATCAGAGAGATCTACAACACACACTTGTGGACCATCACCGCCGGGATGATCGTCTTCTCCGCCCACATGCAATTGGGTGAGCTGGACGACTCGGTGGAGCCAAACGCGCTGATCGCTCGTGTGAACGACTACCTCGCTCATGAGTATGGAATCATCGAATCTACGATCCAGGTGGGGGCTCCGGGGGAGCCCGAGGTGTGCGAGATCGCCTAGTGCGTTGACGGCGGCGACGATGGAGGACTCACGGTTGAAGGAAGGGCGATGGTGGTCGGCATCAACCTGGAGGAGAAGGCCACGGAGATCCACAAGCCGTGGTAACCCCCGATCTCGAGTCCAATCTGCGACTTGAGCCGCATGGGAGGATCTCTGCGTCCTATCCCCTCCGTGCCTGCTTCAGCGCCTCAGCCTAAGCCTCACCGACAGACTGAGCACGGCCAGGGCTATCTTGATCGAGTCCCCCGGGAAGAAGGGAAGTAGACCCAAGGCCAACGCCCTGTCGGCCCCCACGAAGCGTGCCAGCCAAAGCAGGCCGAACATGTAGATCGTGGCGCTGCCAGCCAGCATGATGACCAGCGTCCCGACGACGGACCGATCCCAAAGGTGTTCGCAGAGCCATCCCACCGTCCAGGCCGCCACAACAAAGCCCAGGAGATAGCCTCCCGTCGGACCCAGGAGCCAGATGGAACCGCTGCCTCCCCCGGCAAAGACGGGCAACCCCGCGGCTCCCTCGGCCAGATAAGCCATCACAGCAAGAGCCCCACGGCGGCTCCCGAGTAGCGCTCCCACAAGGAGTACCGCAAGCGTCTGCCCGGTGATGGGAACGGGACTGAAAGGGATCCGGAGCGCAACCTGGGCGCTGAGAGCGATGAACAGACTGGCCCCCAGTGGCAAAACTGCGTCCGTGAGTACGCTGCTCCTGGGTAACACGGTGTCGAACCGAGCGAGATTGTCTTGGCTGCGCATCATGGCCTCCCATGTATATCTAGTAGACTCAACCACTTCGGCCCCCGGGAGTTACGCGCCTCTTGTCTGGGGGGCCACGGGGGAAAGGAGGGGGTCGCATACGGAGGGTGATACGTCGATGCGGCCGGATTGACAATCCCGCTAAGGGCTGGACGCATCATAAGTCGGCCACAGACCTACTGGGAGGGGTGAGGAGTGTGTGGCTCTGATAGGGGGCATCCGGCAAACTCCGGGTGCGGTTTGCTTCCTCGCGCAGCACAAGATCCTTGAAGGGGCCCGGCCGCAACGCGACGCTAGGCGGAAGCCTGCAGCCGCTTCAGGACCCGCAACACCAGGAACGTGAGCCAGGGAGAGGGGTTCTTCTTGTCGGCGAATGACCAGCCCTTCCAGGCCTGATACGCAGAACTGGCCGTGTAGCGCTCCTCTTCGTCAGCCTGAGAAGTAATCGTCTCCACCATCTCTCGAAATCTGGAGTCCTCGCGCACAAACGGGTATCTGCTCAGCGTATCCACCACGTGCAGGATGTCGTACCAGACGAAGGGATACTTGAGCTTGCGGAAGTCGCTGCCGATACCGAACATGTAGATCTTGCGCTCGCTCCGGTGCTCCCAGTGCCAGAGGAGCATCTCTGCGCCTGCTCTGGCAGCGGGACTCTCTAGCAGCTCCGGCACTTGAGCGAAAGCCTTCAGGGCGTAGACGTTGGCGATGGGGCAGGGATCCGCCTTGCGGCCAGGTCCTCGGAACTTGCCCAGTTCCGGTGCCACCACACAGCGCCAGCCGTTGTCGTCCACCGATCCCACCAGATGGTGTACCGCTCGCTGGACACGAGGATCGTCGCGGAGGCCCATGGCCAGCAGAACGTAGAGCAGGGTCGGGGCATCGCAGAGCATCCAACTCCAGGCATCCTCTCCAGTGCCCCCAAAAGACTTGGCCACGTTGACCAGGGTCTGAAACGCTCCGTCTGCGGACTGGCAGGCCAGCACCGCGCCCACAGCCTCGGTCAGATCGGGATCGTTGGCCCGTAGGCCAAAGTCGGCCAGGGTGCTCAAGGCGTGGATGGGGTGGCTGGCGTCGTTGTGTCGCTTGAGGGCGGGCCCGGGCCACGTACGCGCCTGGGTGATGACGTTCTGCACCTGCGGGTGCGCCACTATCTGCGCACGGGCCGCCTCCACATCCGCGTCGTCCTCTGGCCGTTCGAGCAAATCGACCAAAGTCCGGTATCGCGTCCACGGTTCGTCTGACTGGAGCAACCATTCGGTTGAATCGATGGCCATTCGCTTTCTCCGGTTGTGGGACCGGGAGTGGATCCCACATCGTTGGTTGACGCCGCTGATCACCTTGGCCCCGGGCCGTGTGTCCAATACCGGACTGATGAGTTCTTTGGCTCCAGCAGCCTTTGGATCACTTCTTCAGACACAGGCCTTCGAGCCATTTCAGCCACTACGGGGGTTGTCGACGCGCTCAGCACCCTCTCCCAGTGTTACTCCTTCCCAGGCTAAGCCATGCCTGGCTGCCAGGCGGCGTGACCTCTCCACCAGTGCTACATGATAAGGCCTTCTGTCGCGCGCCAGTTGCCGGTAGGTCTCGACTAGATGGGGATAGTGCGCCTTGAGCACCCTGCTCAGGCGTCCCCACACGGCGCCTCGCAGGTTCAGGCTGTCCACGAGTACATAACCCACACCAGCCCACTTCAATTGGGCAAAAAGGGCGTCCAGCGACGCCTCGTCGTCGGTGATGCCGGGCAGCAGAGGCCCGCAGAAGGCCCAGGTGGGGATCCCCGCCTGAGAAATGGCGCTCAGTGCCTTCAGCCGGGCAGCGATGGGAGAGGCCCCGGGCTCGAAGCGCCTTCTGACCTCCTCGTCCAGGGTGGTGATGGTGAAGGCCACCTCCACGTCCTTGAGCTTCTTGATCAGGTCGAGGTCGCGCAGGACCAGCGCCGACTTGGTGAGGATGGAGACGGGGAGTGGATGGTCAACCAGCAGTTCCAGGCAGGCCCTGGTGATTCCACGCTCCCTTTCCAGCGGCTGGTAGGCGTCGGTCACAGTTCCGAAGCTGATGTTACCGGGCTTAGCTCGCTTGAGCTGTCTGGTCAAAACATCGGGCGCATTGACCTTGATGTCTACGAAGGTGCCCCACTCCTCCTCGTGGCCGGTGAAGCGCTTCATAAACACGGCGTAGCAGTACACACAGCCGTGGGCACATCCCACGTAGGGGTTAATGGCGTAGTCAACGCCTGTGATCGCGCTCTTGGCGAGGATGGACTTACACTCTATGTCTCGGACGATCAGGCTATCTTTGCACCGCGATCCAGTTTGTGCTGGCATGGCTCCCGCTTACCCGCCCTCTCCTGCTTCGCCATAGGTGTGGCATCACCGCTTCCTATGGCGGGGTTTTCGTTCCAGGCTGCCTGACATCAGGCGGATCAGACTCTTGCGATGCAGGCCTGTGGTGGCCTCCATCTCATCCAGCAAGCGCCCGCGTTCGAGCTTCCGCGCTTTGAGATACCGATGTTGGATCAGTCGCAGATACTTCCTGCGTTCGTCTATGGTCATCTTCTCTTCGTTGGGCATGGTCCCCTCGGTAGCATTATCATTTGACTGAAGTATACCACCTAGGTAACATTCCGGGCGAGTCAACACCAGGACTGGGAAGTCGCGCGATGCTGAGCTACCATGGAAGCGTGAGCTTTCCGCGACTTCAATCCGAACGTGGGCCGGTTGCTGAGTCCTGAGGGCATCTTCGTTAGAGGAGGAGCCATGTCCAAAGTGGAGGAGTATAGGGAGGCGCTGCGAGAGCTTGACGGTTGGGACTCGTTCCTATTGGCGGAGTCTGGGTTGCCCGGTCCCAGGGGCAACATCGAACTCGGACGGGCAGTGGCGGAGGAAGGCGATGAGGAGCTGTTCCGGCGCTATCTCGGCTATGACGAGGAGATGGCTCCGACGAACTCGCCACAGGAGTTCCTGGCCTTCTGCGGTGTGCTGGGCCTGGGCAGGCTCCTCGCTGAGGGGAACAGGGAGCTGCTGGTCACCCTGCGCCGGTGTGCCTCGGACGGGCGTTGGAGAACCAGAGAGGCAGTGGCCATGGCTTTGCAGAGGTGGGGCGGGGCAGACATGGCCTCGCTGCTGCGAGAGATGGAGGAGTGGAGCAAGGGCAGCGTGCTACAGAAACGAGCGGCTGCTGCCGCCCTCTGTGAGCCCAGTCTGTTGGGCGAAGAGGAAGATGTCCGGCGGGTTCTGAAGATCTTGGATGAGATCACCGTCTCTGTCGAGCAGCTAGATGATCGAGGCAGCGAACAGTTCAAAGCTCTCAGGAAGGGCCTGGGGTATTGTTGGAGTGTCGCCGTTGCTGCCCTGCCCGAGGAGGGCAAGCGGCTGATGGAGAAGTGGTTCTCCAGCGACGATAGCGACGTATTGTGGATCATGAAGGAGAACCTGAGGAAAAAGCGGCTGGAGCGCATGGATGGGGAGTGGGTCCAGCAGTGGAGGTCGAGGCTGTAGAGGCATCGCGCCCCCGATTCATCCCTGGGCAGCGGGGAGCCGGGGAACGCAATTGACAGACCACGCTTCGTTTCTTATAATTAGGGGAGCGAAGTATTAGGGGGGCTAAGCGCCATGACCGAAAAGATGGATCTGACGGCCCGGAGAATCATGGAAGTGGTCCCGATGGTGATGCGCACTGTGGCGCTGGAGATGCGGAGCGCGGGCCATCTTGCCGTGCCGGCTCATGGCCGGTTGCTGCTCATCCTGGCGGAAGGCCCTCACAACCTCAGTGAGCTGGCGGAGAAGCACGCGGTCAGCCTGCCAACCATGTCCAGTTCCATCAGCACGCTGGTCGAGCGGGGATGGGTGACGCGCTCTCGTGCTGCCCACGACCGCCGTAAGGTACAGGTGGAACTGACCCCTGCGGGCCGTACAGCGCTGGAGGCGATGAGGAAGGCGGTCGAGGAGCGCATTGCGCGCAAGCTCTCTTGCCTCTCGCCCGCCGAATGTGAGCGGGTACTGGCTGGGCTGGAGCTGCTGCGTGGATGCTTCGCATACATCCCCAGGGAGGAACACGTGCCTGGGTATTCGAAGTGCGTGTCCGAAGCAGCATCCTTAGCGCCCAGACATGATCAGATGAACTTGGACACACTGAGGGGGAACTTGGAGTGAGGCCGTTCACAGAATCGAGGTCCGGAAGACAGAGCGAAGGGAGAGCGGGACGGAGAGGCGGTGCGCGCGGCACACCACTGCTGCGTGCTCTGGGTTTTCTTTCCGGTTACAGGTGGGAGGCGGGCGGGGCCTTCACCAGCCTTCTGTTGAGCACAGCCGGTTCTCTGGTCGTACCAAGATTGACTCAGATCGTCATTGACCAAGGTATCTCCGCCGTGAGCATGAACGTCATCGTCTGGGGTGCCATGGGCATCGTGGCGGCGGCGGTGGTGTCGGCAGTGTTCTCGTACCTACAGGGCTACCTGGCGGCCAAGGCATCTCAGGGCGTAGCCTACGACCTGCGGAACGCCCTCTATACCCACATCCAGAGTCTCTCCTTTGGCTACCACGACAGGGCACAGACCGGGCAACTCATCACCCGAGCCACAAGCGACGTCGAGCTGGTGAGGATGTTCATCAGCACCGGCCTGGTGCAATTAGTCAGCGCCCTCCTGATGATGACCGGTAGCCTGATCCTGCTGTTTGGGACCAACTGGCAACTGACGCTAATGACCCTGCCGGTGATGGTCTTGGTACTGATCGTGTTTGCCTTCTTCGCTGGAAAAGGGCGACCCCTGTTCATCCAGGTCCAGCAGAAGCTAGGAAGGCTGAACACCATCCTCCAGGAGAATCTCGCGGGGATCAGGGTAGTGAAGGCCTTTGCCCGCGAGCCCTGGGAGAAGGAGCGTTTCGGTGGGGTCAATCTGGAGTTCCGCGACGCCAACGTCAGGGTGGGCCGGATGTTCGCCCTGGTCATGCCCCTCATCTTCACCCTGGCCAACCTGGGCACACTCATCGTGGTCTGGGGCGGTGGGTACCAGGTGCTCGCCGGTCGCCTGACTATTGGCGAACTGGTGGCCTTCCAAAGCTATCTGATGATGACCATGTTCCCCATTGTCATGCTAGGCATGATCATCATGGCTGTGTCCCAGGCTGGGGCGGGCGCTCAGCGGATCTTCGAGATTCTGGACGCGGTGGTGGAAGTCACAGACCGCCCGGGGGCGAGGGAGTTGTCGCCTATCGAGGGCCGAGTAGAGTTCGAGAACGTCACCTTCCGCTACTTCTCGGAGCAAGAGCCTGTGCTGAAGGAGGTGAGCTTCGTCGCCGAGCCGGGAGAGAGCGTGGCCTTGTTTGGCGCCACCGGCTCGGGCAAGAGCACCATCATCAATCTCATCCCCCGGTTCTACGATGTATCCGAGGGGCGGGTGACGGTGGATGGTCACGATGTGCGTGATGTGACGCTCCAGTCGCTGCGTCGCCAGATCGGCATCGTGCTCCAGGAGACGACGCTGTTCGGAGGTACGGTCAGGGAGAATATCGCCTACGGTAGGCCCGACGCGTCAGAGGAGGAGATCATCGCGGCAGCCAAGACCGCGGAGGCGGACGACTTCATCTCCAGTTTTGCGGAGGGCTACGACACGCCCGTGGGCGAGCGAGGGGTGACCCTGTCGGGCGGCCAGAAGCAGCGCATCGCCATCGCACGGGCGCTGCTCATCGATCCGCGAATCCTCATTCTGGACGACAGTACCAGCAGCGTGGACATCGAGACCGAGTTGCGTATTCAGAAGGCGCTGGAGAATCTGCGTCGTGGTCGGACCAGCTTCATCATCGCGCAGCGGATCAGCACGGTGCAGCGCGCCGACAAGGTGGTGGTACTGGACGGAGGTCGAGTGGTGGCTCAGGGCACGCACGAGGAGCTATTGCGGGATAGCCCCATCTACGCCGAAATCTACTGTTCTCAGTTGCAGGATGACCGCGAACTGCTGCCGGCGGTAGGAGCCGTGGCGCGGACCGAAGCAGGGCAGGAGGTGTCCTGATGTTCCATGGTCCAGGGGGCGGTCTAAGTCGAGAGGTGGAACGAGCCGGCGACTTCCGTGCTACGCTGCGTCGGCTCCTGCAGTACCTTCGTCCCTATGCGGGGCATCTGGTGGCCTCACTACTGTTGGTCTTGGTCAACACGGTGTTGACGGTGGCGGCTCCAGGGCTCATTGGTCAGGCGGTGGATCTGCTGTGGGGCTTCGTCAGTGGCGACGTCGAGGCCGCTAGGGCACTCAGTGGTCTGAATCGCAACATGCTTCTGCTGTTGGGCGCATACGCCGGTGGGTGGGCGGCCATCATGGGCAGCTTCTACGTGATGGTCACCATGGGTCAGAACGTGCTCTATAACCTTCGGAGTCAGATCTTCGGCAAGATCCAGGAGCTGTCTCTGGGCTTCTTCGACCAGCACGAGGCGGGTGACCTGATGTCGCGTTTGACCAACGACACGGATGTCATCAACCAGGTGTTGACCATGGGGCTGAACCGGTTTTTCAGCAGTGCCCTGACCCTGGTGGGGATCCTTCTGGCCATGCTGGCTCTGAACTGGCGTCTGGCCTTGGTGAGCTTCAGCGTGCTTCCCATCATGGTTCTCAGCACGGTGTTCTTCTCGGGGCGAGCCCGTCGGGCCTTTCGTTTGACGCGCAAGACCATCGGCGGCGTGAGTGCAGAGCTGGAGGAAAATATCGCCGGCGTCAAAGTAGCTCAGGCCTTCAGCCGGGAGCAGGTCAACGTGGAGTCCTTCCGGCAGGTCAGCGCAGCGAACCGCGACGCCAACGTAACGGCGGAGTCCATTACCGCGGCCTTTGCTCCAACGCTGGACGTGCTGGCCACCGTGGGTGTCGCTATCGTCGTGGGGTTCGGGGGCTACCTGGTCCTGAACAACCTGGCCACAGTGGGGATCATCGTGGCCTTCGTGCAGTACGTGCGCCGTTTCTTCGAGCCGGTGCGGGCGATATCGATGATCTGGGCCAATCTGCAGTCGGCCATTGCCGGCGCCGAGCGCATCTTTGAGCTACTGGATACGCCCCCCGCCATTGTCGACGCAGCAAATGCCGTGGAGCTGCCCACCATCGAGGGGCGCATCGCCTTCGAGGATGTGTGCTTCGAGTATAACCCCGGCGAGCGAGTCCTGGAGGACGTGGATCTGGTGGCCGAGCCAGGTCAGACCGTGGCCCTCGTGGGGCCCACTGGGACGGGCAAGACGACAGTGATCAATCTCATCGGTCGCTTCTACGACGTATGTGGAGGCCGGGTGACGGTGGATGGGCACGATGTGCGGGAGGTGTCGCACGCCAGTCTGCGACGCCAGATGGGGATCGTGTTGCAGGACACGTTCCTCTTCTCGGGCACAGTGATGGAGAACATCCGCTACGGGCGTCTGGGAGCCAGCGATGAAGAGGTGGTGGAGGCGGCCAAACTAGCCAACGCCCATGATTTCATCACCCGGCTCCCGCAAGGCTATCACACGGAACTGACCGAACAGGCCAGCAATCTCAGCCAGGGCCAGCGGCAGTTGATCTCCATCGCTCGCGCTGTGCTGGCCAGGCCGCGTATCCTGATCATGGATGAGGCCACATCCAGCGTGGATACTCGCACTGAGCTACTCATCCAGAGCGGGCTACAGGAGCTGCTACAGGGCCGAACGAGCTTTGTCATCGCCCACCGGCTGAGCACCATCAGAGACGCCGATCAGGTGATCTTCATCCAGGATGGGCGAATCGCGGAACGCGGGACGCACGAGGAACTGCTGGCCCAGCAGGGCTTGTACCACGATTTGTACGTGAGCCAGTTCCGCACGGAGGTGGAGGCTGAGCCCGTGGAGTGTGAGAAGGTCTGAGGAGCGCCTGGTGGCAGAACATGATAGTGACAGAGCATCTCACCGGGGAGAGGGAGTGGTGGATCATCCAGCAATCCAGGACCAGTTTCGGAGGAATAACTACTGTTGGGGCTGTGGGCAGTCCAACGACCATGGCTTGAAGATCAAGAGCTACTGGCTGGGCGACGAGGCGGTGTGTACATGGCAGCCCGAGGAGTACCACGCTGCTGGGCCCCAGAACGTTGTCAATGGTGGGATCATCGCCACCCTTATCGACTGCCACTCGGCCTGCACGGCGATGGCCGCGGCCTACCAGTCTGAAGGCCGCGAGATAGGCAGTGAGCCGCACATCTGGTGCGCCACTGCTCATCTCGAGGTGACCTATCTGCGGCCCGCACCTTTGGGTGAGCCCATTTCTTTGCAAGCACGCGTCAAGGAGATGGGAGGGAGGAAGATCATCGTCACCTGCTCCGTCTCCGCGAACGGCGAGGAGTGCGCGCGGGGAGAGGTCGTGGCCGTACGGGTCCCGCCGGAATGGGCTCAGGGTGAGTGATTCAGTTCTCCCGGATGCAGCCCGCCGGTGACATGGCTGTGCGGGTCTGATTCGCATCGCAGACGAGGCCGGCATGGTGGCGGACCATCCGTGAACGGGGTCTTGATGGACGTGGGTATTCGGCTGCGCAGCGCGTCCCCGCTCGTCATGGTGGTTCTGACATTGGCGACTGTGGTGTCCCTGGTGACCCCCGAACCCCAGGCCGCATGTGCCCTTCAAGCTACCACCATTGACCAGGGTAGTGTCGGGTTCCTGGCCACAGCCCGCGACACACAAGAGACTGCGACCGTCTCGAAGACAGTGATTCTCGCCGATGCGCATGACCCCTACCACGCCCTGGCGGAGGAGATAGCCCAGCGAGATGGGGCACACCTGGTCGGGTCAGTGGAAGAGGCGCTTGCCCTGGACCCAGAGTATCTCCTGTGGGTTGTGTCTCCTTCCCATTTGTCGGATGCGGTGCTGGTTGACTTCGGCCTGGCCATGGGAGCTAGGGAATCTGCCATTGCGGTGGGAGTCATCTCCGGCAGTACGATGGAGAAGGCCAGGGCACTGTGGCTCAGGAGCAGCGAAGCCCAGGGCCGGCTGGTGGTGGCCGCCAATGCCACCAACCCCTCTGGTAACATCCTGAGCGGTATCACAGTGTTTGGCCCTGGGGGGACAACCTATCGTCCACTCACCCTGGCGACTCTGACACGGTATCTCCAGAGGGCAGACTACCTGACTTTCACCGGGCATGGGGGACGGAGCCACCTTGAGTTGTACCCCGACGTCTGGCTCAGTCCCCACGATGTCCCTGAGCTGTCGCCCATAGTCGTGGCCACCGCTGCCTGCAACACCTTCCGCATTTGGGAAGAGGATTCCATCGCCCTGGCCTTTGTGGACAAGGGTGCCGCGGCCTACGCTGGTTTCGCCTACAGTCCGAATGAAGGTTATCTGATGGGCGAGTTCTCTGGTGTGCCGCTGCGTTACACGTGGCCCGGTTTCCCCATCGGC
>DATEXS010000121.1:0-2604 GCA_035256725.1 Anaerolineae bacterium | reverse complement strand
GGCGTGATCCACGTCTCTATCTGCGGCATGGTGTGGGCCTGTCTGATCATCGCCGTCGGTGTGTGGCTGGTCTGGGGAGCGGCAACGAAGGCTCCTGCCACAGAAGAGGAGGACGTGTCTATTCCCCTGGAAGGTGCCTCGGCAGCGCAAATCCGCATCAGCCACGGGGCCGGAAGGCTCCAGGTGCAGGGGGGCGCTGGCACGGGCCAATTGGTGGAGGGGAGATTCACTGGGGGTCTGGCGTACCGGGTCAGCCGGACAGGTGACAGACTGGATGTGGATATGCGCGTCCAGGGCCAGGGGTTGGCCACCGCTCTGCTTCCCTGGAAGTGGCCGAGGACTCGCGGTGCCGAGTGGACGGTGCACCTGAACGAGGCGATTCCGCTGAGTCTCAAGATCGAGGGGGGCGCTAGCGACAACCGTCTTGACCTAAGCGATCTGAAGGTGCAGGAGTTGCAGGTGGAGACGGGGGCCAGCTCGACTAAGCTGACTTTGCCCGCGGGCGCCGGGCAGACCAGAGCACAGGTATCCTGCGGGGTAGGGGCCGTGGAGATCCAGATCCCGTCCGGGGTCAGCGCTCGCGTTCGGGCGCACAGTGCGCTGGCTGAGGTTAAGGTGGACCGAGCGCGCTTCCCGCGGGTCAGCGCCGGCGTATATGAGTCGCCGGACTATGAGACGGCTGCTAACAGGATCGATTTGTTGGTTGAGGCCAGCCTTGGCTCGGCTGACGTCCACTAGTCTGATTTTGCATGTGGTGCACCGCTCCCTGCTGGACGAGTCGGAGTTGGGCGGAGCGGAGCGGCGTTGCATTGGGGGGTGAGAACTGTCCTTGAGGTGAAGGCATGACCAAGGATGTGGTTGAGCGGGCCTTGTCCGCTTTCGACGAGGGTTTCAGTTGCTCGCAGTCTGTATTCTCGGCGTTCGCGCCAGAGCTGGAGCTGGATCGAGAGATGGCCTTGAGAGTGGCCACCGCCTTCGGAGGTGGCATGGGCCACCGGGGAGACACGTGCGGCGCGGTCACCGGGGCCCTGATGGCTATCGGCCTGAAGCATGGCCGGGTCAGGGCCGAGGACAGGGAGATTCGCGACCTGGCCTACAGCCTGGTGAATCGGTTCGCAGAGGAGTTCGAAGCGCGCCACGGGTCGATAGTGTGCAGGGAGTTGCTGGGATTTGACCTGAGCACCCCTGAGGGCGAGCGACTCGCTGAAGAACGCTGGCCAGACCGCATGCCCTGCAGGGAATTGGTGAGGGACGCGGCGAAGATCCTGGAGGAGATGCTGTAAACAGGCGTCTTCGCCACGTGGCAAACCACTGCGAAGGTTACAGACCTTCGCAAGGTTCAAGGGGAAAACTTCCGCGTGGACGCCGGCGATACTCTCCCCTGGACTATCTCAGCCCGAAGGTCTATGAGCAGCTTTGCTGTGAACGGAGTGAATTTCGCTTTACCCCCTGTCCACAAACCTCGGGGAAGGCCACACCGCCTGCCCTGAGCCCAGGCGAAGGAAAGAACGACGGGGCAAGATCAGAGTGCCGCCATTTCCGAAGTAGCGTCGCCGGTCGCCGGATGGGTCGCGGAGGCTGCATGCGTCCGAGTCAGGTCTCGGGGGACCGCTGGCTGACCCAGCCGAGTAGCAGGATACTATGAAGCAGACCACAGAAGGACAGACTACTGAGTTTGGCTTCCAACAGGTCCCGGTCGAAGAGAAGGCCAGGCTGGTAGGGGCTATCTTCGACTCCTTGGCCAGCAGGTACGACTTGGTGAACGACGTGATGTCCTTCGGGATGCACCGGCTATGGAGACGCTCCGCCGTGGATTTCTGCCAGATACGGCCGGGGCAGAGGGTGTTGGACCTGGCGGGCGGCACGGGCGATCTTACCGGCCGCCTCGCCCGTCTGGCGGGATCCGAGGGTTTGGTCGTGCTGGCGGAGATCAACGATTCCATGCTGCGCATGGCCCAGACGCGCTTCGCCGATGGCCATTCTCCCGGCTGCGTGGAGTACGTGCGGGCGGACGCGGAACAGGTTCCTTTCTGCGACAATCATTTCGACGTGGCGACCATCGGCTTCGGGATGCGCAACGTAACCCGCAAGGAAGCCGTGCTTCGCTCGATGCTCAGGGTGCTCAGGCCAGGAGGGCCAGCCATCGTCCTCGAGTTCTCTCATCCCACCATCCCTGGCTTCGCCCCCCTCTACGACTTCTACTCCTTCCACGTCATGCCGCTGATTGGGTGGTTGGTGGCGGGCAAGGGTGGTGGGTTCCGATATCTGGCCGAGTCGATCCGCGTCCATCCAGATCAGGAGACCTTCAAGGCGATGATGCAGGACGTCGGCTTCCAGCGCTGCGAGTACTACAACCTGAGCGGCGGCATAGTCGCTGTACACCGAGGTTTCAAGCCTCAGTAGAGGCGCCTGCGCCGTCCGCTTGGAGTCCACAATGGATTACTCCTTCCTGCTGAGGGGTCTCGTGATCGGATTCTCCATCGCTGCTCCGGTAGGCCCAATCGGCGTACTTTGTATCCGGCGGACGCTGGCCGAGGGTAGAGCAGCAGGGCTGCTGTCTGGTCTGGGGGCGGCTACGGCAGATGCCATCTACGGCTTCATCGC
>DATEXS010000120.1:0-2935 GCA_035256725.1 Anaerolineae bacterium | reverse complement strand
GCAGCAGCCGTAGGTCTGTCTGTGGAGGTCGAATCATACCCTTGGACGGGGGAGTGGACCGCGCTCTACTCAGCCGCCCATAGGTTCGAGGGCGGCAATCGAGCGTTGCTCTCCATGCTGGAGGGCAAGGCACTCGAATTGGGTGCACAGATAAACTACAACACGCCGGCCGTGCAGCTTCTGAGAAAGCAAGACGGCAAGGTCAGCGGCGTCATTGCAGCAACTCCAGAAGGTGATTACAGGCAATTCAACTCCAAGGCCGTGGTCCTGTGCACCGGAGACTATGGGGGCGATCGCGAGATGCTGGAGAGATACTGCCCCTGGGCTGCGGAATCTGTATACAGCCATTACTACCCTGCTCTGAACACCGGCGATGGTCACAAGATGGGTCTGCGGATCGGAGCGGCTATGGATGAAGTGCCTCACTGCTCGATAGTGCTTGATGGGCGATTCACAGATCCATCCGTGCATGAAATCACAGGTCAGGCTTGGTTAACCATAACACGGCAAGCCTGGCTGAATGTGAACTCACGAGGGGAACGATACGTAAACGAAATGACCCCCGCCAGCGTCGTGGCTCGTGCCGACATGCTGCAGCCAGGGCACATGAAGTGGTCTGTATGGGATGGCAATTGGGAGGCCGATGTAGCGGCATTCGGCGACACTATGGGCCGACTCGTGCCGCCTGCACCGGGGTATCGAGAGACACTTCAGAAGGCAGTGGACCGAGGTAATATCAAGAAGGCGAGCACCATTGAGGAACTTGCGCAAATGATGGAAGTTCCTCAGGAGACGTTCCTAGCTACCGTCGCCAGGTACAACGAACTGGCGAGAACGGGGGAGGACCTAGACTTCTACAAGCCAGCATCCCGGCTCACGACCATCGACAAGCCACCATTCTACGCGGCAAAGACGGGGGGCGGCTTCTACGTTACTCTGGGTGGACTGAAGGTCGACCCCAGGCTGCAGGTCCTGGACACGGACACAAACGTCATTCCGGGGCTGTATGCGGCGGGCAACGTCTCCGGTGGGTTTTTCGCGAACTTGTACCCCATCGTAGTACCTGGCATCAGCCATGGTCGGGCCCTGACCTTTGGTCGACTGGCCGGGCTAAACACGGCTGCCGAGAGGACCTAGGTCAGCTCGTTGGTGGCACGTAAGCCGCTGATCTAACGAAAGGGAGAGTCCCTGCTCATGGTCTCTCTCCTTTCTTCGGTTCTTGAAATTTCCCGAAAGGGGACGGAATGACACTACTATTGACTGGTTCCGACGTGCAGAAGGCGTTGAGCATGAAAGACGCCATCGAACTCGTGGAACGCGGGTTCGTGGAGTTCGGGGCAGGGGGCGTAGATATGCCCCAGCGACCGGTTATCTTCGTGCCCCAGAATGACGGGCTGGCCGCTTTTATGCCCGCGTTCGTGCGGGGAATGGGAGCGCTGTCCATCAAGACGGTGACCGCCTTCAAGAACAACCCCAAGAAGGGAATGCCCACGATTTTCGGCACGGTCACCCTGCTCGACCCAGAGACTGGCGTTCCGCTGTCGATCATGGACGGAGGGTACCTGACGGCGGTACGCACGGGCGCTGCCTCCGGCGTGGCCACCAAGTACCTGGCCAGGAAGGATGCTCGGGTCGCAGCCATCTTTGGGGCCGGGGTGCAGGGCCGGACCCAATTGGAGGCCATCTGCACAGTCAGGGATATCGAAGAAGTGAGGGTGGTGGACAAGGATCAGCAGGCAGCGGAGAGGTTTGTCGAAGAGATGAGCGGGCGCAGCCCCATACCCGTGACGGTGAAGGTGGTAGCTTCGCCAAAGGATGCGCTGGCGGGGGCCGACATCGTGGCCACAGCTACGACCTCGCCCAGTCCTATATTCGACGGGGACGATCTCAGCCCTGGTGTGCACATCAACGGGGTCGGTAGCCACGCGCCAAAGGCCCGGGAACTGGACACGAGGACGGTCGTCCGGTCGAAGATCGTCTGCGACTCGGTGGCGGCGTGTCTGGTGGAGGCGGGAGACCTGCTCATCCCCATCGAAGAAGGGGCACTGAACAGGTCAGATATCCACGGTAGTCTGGCAGAGGTGATTGGCGGCCAACTGCCGGGAAGACAAAGCAACGAGGAGATCACTCTCTTCAAGAGCGTGGGCCTGGCCTTTCAGGATGCCGCGACCGCTCTGGAGACCTACCGCAAGGCGCGGGCGATGGGCCTGGGCACGGAGTTCCAGTTCTAGATCCCTCGGCACCGGAAGTATCCACGGGTCTTAATGTTGCTCGTTAGTGTCTCTGGGTAGGTCCAACCGAGGCCACGCCCTTGGGTCGGGCCGTGGCCTGAATGTTGTCACCTGCCCGCCGTTCTGGGTCATTCTCGCGGGACCCCTCCTCGCGTTGTCCCCTCGGATGGTCTGGGGTGGAAGGCAGGCCCTGTGGCGGCTCAAGGTGGGGGCCGCTAACCGTGACGGAGGGGTGCGGTCGTCGGTCACGGTGAGCGTAGCGTGCTGGGCGCTCGAGGAGGAGCGGATGGGCACCATCCGGAGGCTCGCCAGCGGACCTCTCTGGCGGATCACGCGCTCCAGTAGGTTCGATAGTGGGCCAGGGCCACGGAGTCGTGGAAGAGTCGTGTCGACTGACACCTTACCTCGCAATTATTCACCTGTTCCCAAGGTGCGGTGTTTGCAGGGGATCCTGTCTGGAAACCCATGCTTCGTGGCCCTCTCGTTGCAGGAGCCTGCTCCGCGAACAGGCTCCTGTGCCTGGTCTTCTGTTGGTGCCTCAAGACGTTCCACCTCGTCCTGCGGCGGCGGCCAGACCGGCTGGGCAAAGTCGGAGATACCGCCCGGATACCCCTCAATCGTCAATGAGCATGGAGATGGAGCGTCGGCAAGCCAGAGAGGGGGCGAGGTTATTGGTGCAAGCCTCGGTGGGTTCTCTCCACATC
>DATEXS010000119.1:0-4294 GCA_035256725.1 Anaerolineae bacterium | reverse complement strand
CAGCCTGCCGTCGCATCCCCCGGCGAGGCAAAAGCCGTGAGGGAAGCCTCGGCGTCCTAGTCGCATACGGTGACGCACCGATGATCGAGTCCGCGGTTACCCCATGGAGGCAAAGATCACAGGACCGGGTGAGCCCTTCCTATCCCTGGGGTTCTGGCTCGGCAAAGATGCTGCGTGGCTGCATTTTAAGCGAGATGGCGGTGCCTGATATCGAGAAGGCGCAACCGCTGCGAGCGGTGGAGGCCAAGCGGGCCTTCGGAGGGTCACGAGAGTGATCGAAGTCTGGATAGGCTCGTGGGAACCCAAGGGAGGAGAGAGTGGATGTCATCAGAGTAGCGACCCGGTCCAAGCCCACAGCGGTAGCTGGAGCTATTGCTGCATCGGTGCGACAGAGCAATGAGGCGAAGGTCCAGGCCATCGGTCCGGTCGCGGTTAACCAGGCGATGAAGGCCATTGCTGTGGCCTGCTCGTATCTGGAGGTAGACGGGCTCACGATTGTGTGCGTGCCTAGCTTCGTGGAAGTACCGGTGGATGGCGGCAAGCGCACGGCGATGAGGTTCCTGGTAGGGCCACGCTGACGAGACTGAGGTAACACCGAGCATAGATGGGACAGAGAGTTCCGCCGGCCCAGGGCGTCACAAACGAAGCGCGACGCCTTTTTTTGTTGCCCCGGCACTCCAACCACCTCAGCGCACAGAGGGCGTCATGAACGGAGTCCGGGTATTTTCTCCTGCAGTTCTGCTATGGCCTTGGCGGCGTGGCGGCGGGCGATGTCCTTGCTGGCTGCCTCGACGCCCGGTAGCTGATGATCGTGGAGACTCGCCTGGCCGTACTTTTCGGCGTATGCCGCGGGCAGTCGATCCGGGAACACCTGACCCGACATGATGCCGTAGGCAAGCGTCCATGCTCTCGGCATCACGCTGATCTCATAGCCTCCTCCCCCTAAGGCCACCCAACGAGGTGCCAGCTCCCTGATCATACTGATGACCTGCGTGTAGCCCTCCGTAGTGAGACTGAGATGACCGAGGGGGTCCAAGAAGTGCGTGTCCACTCCCAGTTGGCTGACCACCAGGTCCGCTCCAAACCATCGCAGGAGCGGAGGCACGATCTGCTCGAAGGCCCATACGTACACCTCGTCGTCCGTGTAGGGGGCCAAGGGCAGGTTCACCGCGAAGCCCTGACCGACCCCCCGACCGGTCTCCCCTACAAAACCCGTTCCCGGAAAGATGAAGAATCCTGACTCGTGCACTGAGATGGTCAGTACTCTGTCGGTATCATAGAAGGCTTCCTGGACGCCATCGCCGTGGTGGACGTCTATGTCTACATAGGCTACCCTGCAGCCCTGCGCCAGCAGAAAGTGGATGATCACGGCTACGTCGTTGAAGATGCAGAACCCGGAGGCGTAGTTGGCGCGAGCATGGTGCATTCCGCCAGCTGGGCTGAAGGCGACGTCGACCTCTCCACTGGTCACCAATTCCGCGGCGGTTAGGGCAGCGCCCACCTTGAGCGCGGCGACCTCGTACATCCCTTCGAACACGGGATTGTCTCCCGGCCCGAAATTGTAGTGTGAGGGAACGCATCGCCTCTCTCCACGGCTGAGACTCTCCACTGCATCTACGTATTCATCGGTGTGGAAGAGCAGTAACTCTTTTCTCGTGGCCGGTCTGGTGGGGAGCAGACGGGACTCCGGGCTGTCAAACGCGTTGTAGGCGGTTAGCAGTTCGTATGCTCTCTGCAGACGCTCCGGTTTCAGAGGATGGCTTTCGCCATGTCCGATCTGCCATAGGTCTTCGGAAAGCACCACCGCGGCTTTGGTCATTCACCTACCTCACAGTTGAGCGCTGCGCGATCTTGCCGGCGAGGCTCACTCACCCATGATCTGTAGAACCAGCTTGCGGTCGTGGGCGCGCACGTCGAAGTCCACGAACACGATCTGCTGCCATGTGCCCAAGGTGAGGTTCTTGCCTACGAAGGGCACGGTCAGAGATGCGCCGAGCAGGGCAGCCCTCACGTGGCTGTGCCCGTTGCCATCTCCCCAGCGTTGGTTGTGGAGGTATTCGAGATCACGGGGCGCCAGACGGTCGAAGAGGGTTTGCAGATCAGACACCGCCCCCGATTCGTACTCGATGGTGGTCAAGGAGCTCGTCGCGCTGGGACTGAAGATGGTTACAGTGCCGTCAGTCACCTCTGAGCCGGCCACTTTGGTAGCCACCTGAGCAGTGATGTCTACCACCTGGCCGTTTCCTTGTGTGGTGAAACGTATACTCTCCGTGATTACCATCTGGCGCCCCCTGGCCCAACTGCGCCTGCCCGTGACAACAAACGCCCTTCTCGATCTAGAGGAGGGCTCTCGACGAACATCGTATGGTGGGCCCACCAGGGTTCGAACCTGGGACCAACCGGTTATGAGCCGGTCGCTCTGACCACTGAGCTATGGGCCCTTGTTAGTGGAGCGGGAGACGAGATTCGAACTCGCGATCCTCTGCTTGGAAGGCAGATGCTTTGCCAACTAAGCTACTCCCGCTCACTCCCTGCCTAGGGAAATCTTGAGTCGGGGTGATAGGACTTGAACCTACGACCTCGGCGTCCCAAACGCCGCGCGCTTCCACCTGCGCCACACCCCGAAACACAACTATTATAGTCCATCGGCCTCGATACGTCAAGCAGGTCGGCTCCGCTTTGGCTCTCAGGCCCCGCTGTGCTAGTATAACGCGGATTCTGCTTGGCTATGGTGGAGACAGGAGTGATGAAGCCCAAGGTTCGCGATGTGGAGGCCCATGTGGTGACCCAGACAGGGCAGCAGGGTATCCTGCTGAGAGATCCCCTGCGCTTGGCCGATCGTGCGCTTTTCCTGCCCATGGCTTTGGCCCCTCTCCTGGAGCTGTGCGACGGCACTCGCGACGAATCCGCCCTGAGGGCCTCACTGGCCGTCAGAGCCGGCGTTCAGATCGGGCCGGCCATGCTACAGCAGGTGCTGGAGCAGTTGGACGAGGCCTTGTTGTTGGACAACGATCGCTTCTCTGAGGCTTACTGGGCCGCGCTGCGGGAGTATCGGACAGCAACGCTTCGGCCACCGGTATCCGCTGGCCAGAGCTATCCCGCGGAACCCCAGGAGTTGAAAGAGGCTCTGCGCTCCTACGTGGAGAGGGCGGGCCAAGTGGAGCAGCCATCGCCAGGAGCAGGCGGCACGGTGAGGGGTTTGGTGAGCCCTCACATCGACTACGAACGCGGAGGGGTGACCTACGCGGGGGTCTGGCAGAGAGCCGCTGACGCGGTCAGGGAGGCAGAACTGGCGATCATCTTCGGCACGGATCACATCGGGGGCGCCAGGCTCACTCTGACCCATCAAAGGTACGCTACCCCGCTGGGTGTGCTACCCACCGCCAACGCCATCGTGGACCAAGTAGCCGGGGCGCTGGGACCCGACGAAGTCTTCGGTGCAGAGCTCCACCACCGGACCGAACACTCCATCGAACTGGCCGCGGTCTGGCTGCAATACATGCTGGGGGGTCGAGAGTGTCAGCTCTTGCCGGTGTTGTGTGGCGGGTTCGAAGCCCTCATGGATGCTGACGGAAGCCCGGCCGAGCAGACGGAGCTCAAGACCACTCTAGATCTGCTGAAAGAGGCGGGTGCATCGCACCGTACCATCATCATCGCCGCCGGTGACCTGGCCCATGTGGGGCCGGCTTTCGGCGACAGGCACGGCATCGACATCTTCGAGAAAGTTCGGCTGAAGTTGGCCGACGAGGAGCTGATGGCGTCCATCTGTGCCGGTGACGAGGAGGCTTTCTGGCGTCAGGTTCGAGACGAGCGGGACCGCCGGCGTATTTGCGGTTTGTCGCCCATCTACATGGCGCTGTCGATGCTGGGCGAGACCGAGGGTCTGGTGACTGGATACGCTCAGTGCCCCGCTGACCAAGAGGGGCTTTCCTACGTGTCCATCTGCGGGATTGTGCTTTCCTAGGCCAAGTCAGGCCGTAGGTACCTCAAAGGCAGAGATCTCCTCCAGGAGCCACTCCATGCCCAGTTGGCGAAGGCTTATCTCGCTGGGAATGGTGGAATGGCTGTCCCAGCCAAGGTAGTCCAGCAGCTCTCTGCGCATGGTCTGATAATCGACGGTTATGCCCTTGACCCTCCCCTGTTGGAGCGGTGGCTCCCCAACCATGCGGCCAGGCACGTTGCGCAGGAGGGGGTTGTGACCCTCGCGGAGGTTGAAAACGTGGCGCATGGTAGCGATACGCATGCCCGCCTCCCACACGTCGTCCAGAGTGTAGTCCCAACCGGTGACCGCGGT
>DATEXS010000118.1:0-5027 GCA_035256725.1 Anaerolineae bacterium | reverse complement strand
GGTGCCCGAAAGATACAGGGCCTATCTGCTGGCGCCCCCAGCCTTGCTGGCCTTTCTCTGCCTGTGGCAACTGTTCGTCACCCTTGGTTCCTACCCCACGTTCATCCTGCCCGCCCCGGCAGTGGTCTTCCGGAAGTTCGTGGTCACGGCCAGTGACGGCACCCTGCGCCACCACACCTGGGCCACCCTCCGGGAGGTCTTCCTGGGCCTGGCCCTGGGACTTAGCGCCGCCACCAGCTTGGGATACGTCTTCGCCAAATCCAAGCCGCTGGAGCGCTTGCTGTCACCTTACATAGTGGCCTCCCAGTCCATACCAATTGTGGCCCTGGCTCCCCTGCTTGTCATCTGGTTTGGTTTCGGCATGCTGTCTAAGGTCATCGTCTGTGCCTTGACCGTGTTCTTCCCGGTGCTGATCAACACCATCGTCGGCCTGCGTTCAGTGGACGAGAACCTGGTGGATCTGATGCGCTCCTATGGAGCTACGCGCAGGCAGATGTTCACCATGCTGGAGATTCCAGCGGCCCTGCCGGTCCTCCTCGGCGGCCTCAAGATAGGGGTCACCCTCTCAGTGATCGGAGCGGTGGTGGGAGAGTTCGTCGCCGCTGATGAGGGCCTGGGGTTCCTGGTGAACCTGTCCAGGGGCCTGTTCGACACACCCATGTTGTTCGTGGCCCTCTTTACACTGGTCGTCATCGCCTTGAGCCTGTACGGCGGCGTGGTGCTGCTGGAGAACAGGCTCCTGTCCTGGCGCCGTACAACATAGAGACAGAAGAAGAGAAGGAGAGCAAACGAAAGTGAAGAAAGCGTTCCTCATTCTTTTGACCCTGGCTGTCTTAGGAGTGACTGGTTGCAGCAGCACGGGGAGCGCAACCCCTACGCCCTCCCCTGCCCCCACCAAGGTGAAGCTGGCCATGGGGTTCATTCCCAACGTACAGTTCGCACCCTTCTACGTGGCTTTGAACCAAGGCTACTTCGCTGACGAGAACCTGGAGATAGAGTTTGACTACGGCATGGAGACGGACCTCTTGAACCTCGTTGGCACCGACGCTCTCCAGTTCGCCGTGGCCAGCGGTGACCAGGTGATCCTGGCCCGGGGACAGGGCCTGCCGGTGGTCTATGTGATGACCTACTTCCACAGATTTCCCGTGGCCGTGGCGTCCCTCGACTTGCCGATTGAAGAACCCCGCGACCTTATCGGCCACAGTGTGGGCATTCCCGCACCAGGGGCGAGCTACAACGGCTGGCTGGCTCTTCTGTATGCTACCGGCATTGACGAGGAAGAAATACCAATCGAGTTCATCGGCTACACTCAAGTGGCCAGCCTCACCGAAGGTAGGATCGACGCAGCCGTGGTCTATGGGGCCAACGAACCTGTTCAACTACGCCAGGCAGGCTACGACCCTTACCTGATCTACGTCGCCGACTACATCAATCTTGTCTCCAATGGGTTGATCACCAATGAGAAGACCATCGCCGAGCAGCCCGAGTTGGTGGGCAGATTGGTGAGGGCTATCATTCGGGGCATTGATTACACTATAACCCATCCGGAAGAGGCCTTCGACATCTGCCTCCAGCATGTGCCGGAAGCTGGCGGAGAGAACAGAGAGATCCAGATGGCGGTGCTGGAGGAATCCATCAAGTTCTGGGAAAGCGACCGCCTGGGCTATTCCGATCCCGAGGCCTGGAAGACCTCTGAGGAGTTCATGGTGGAGGTCGGTCTGGCCGAGGCCGCAACCGCAACAGGTGAGATGTTCACCAATCAATTCATCGTGGAACCATAAGTGGCCATGGCTCAACCCATCCTGATCGCCGAGGGCATATACAAGACCTATCCCAGCAAAGAGGGGGAGGTACGGGCCCTCAGAGACGTCTCCTTGACCATCTCAGACGGGGAGTTCGTCAGCCTGGTGGGTCCTTCAGGCTGCGGCAAGACCACACTCCTCCGTATCCTGGGAGGCTTGCTGCCGGCAGACCAAGGCGAGGTACGTATTGACGGGGCAGTGCTCACCCAGCCTCGCAGGGAGATTGGCTACGTCTTCCAGGATCCCACCCTCATGCCCTGGCGGACCGTGGTCAGGAACGTCACCCTTCCCCTGGAGGTGCAGGGCAAGAACGGGCGCCGGCACCAGCAACGAGCTATGGAGTTGCTGGGGCTGGTGGGGCTCCTGGGGTTTGAGAACCTCCATCCGCACGAACTGTCCGGGGGCATGCAGCAACGCGTGGCCATCGCCAGGGCTCTGGTACACGAGCCTTCTATCCTGCTCATGGACGAGCCCTTCGGCTCCTTGGACGCCATCACACGTAATCAGATGAACCAGGAGTTGCTGCGGATATGGCAAGCCACCGGGAAGACCATCCTGATGGTGACTCACACCCTGCAAGAGGCCGTATTCCTGGCGGACAGAGTGCTGATCATGAGCCCGCGCCCCGGCCATATCCAGACCGCGGTGGAGGTGGCCCTCCCGCGCCCACGTGATGTTGACGTCTACTACAAGCACCAGTTCACCGATCTCTACCATCAGGTGCGAGGTTTGATCTCGGGAGCTTGACGGGCAGCCTTTGGCAGATCTTCAGGACCCAGCGGGCGGCGGCAAGCTATTCTCGCCGTGCCAGCAGGACGAGCTCTGATCATGCTCTCCTGATGCAGCATCGGAAAACTGGCAATCACCCGGTTTGGCGAGTAGCGCAAGTCCTAAACTTGCGCTACAGTATTCTAGACCGCTCTCTTGTGCAGTGGACGAGACGGCGTGCGTTCGGTTAGCTGAGCCTGCCGCGCGTCACCAGGCCACCCACGCGGAGCAGACAAATCATTCCGTAGGCGGCATCGGTAACTAGCACCCTGTTGCCTTGGCGACTGAGCCGACAGTGACAGACTGGTACAACAGCCTTCCAGAGCGAAAGCGGGTCATCTACGGCTTTCTGCTGGCCATCATCTGCATGACCGTCCCTTGCTACGTATTGGGCTTCATCGCCCTGGGCATGGCTCCTCCCAGGTTCACGCCAACGCCTACGGAGACCCCCACTCAAACACCCACCCAGACCGCCACGAACACCGCGACTTCCACATCAACTCCCACCTCCACGGCTACGGCCACGGGCACCGCTACCCTCACTCACACCGCTACGGCAACGCCTACCGATACACCTACGGAAACCCCGACTTTCACCCCTATCGCCACCGACACCCCTATCCCCACCGACACCCCTACGGCCACGGGCACCAGTACTCCCACGCTTACTCCTTCTCCCACGGCGACGGAGACGGCCACTCCCACGGCCACCCATAGCGCCACACCAACCAGCACGGCAACTACGGCGACGGGCTAGAGCAGAGGTTGGCAAAGATGGCGTTGTTTTCTTGCCCAAGGTTGGACGGCTAACTGTCATGAGGAGTCTCTTCCGCCGATACAGCCACCTCTCGGCCTCACGCAAGCGGCTCTACAGTCTGCTCACCCTGATCACCCTGGTCGCTTTGCTTCTATACTGTCTGGGACTAGGCGGCTTCCTTCTGCGCTCTCGATTGGTGTCCGACCTAGCCCTGGAGCTGCCGCCGACCTTCACCGCCACGTCAACCCCCCAATCCACGACTCCCGCCACCCCAGGACCCACAGGCACTCCCACGGCCACCCTGCCCCCAACGCCCACTCAGCGACCCATACCTACCTACACCCCCACGCCGGAGACCGTCAACATCACCGTCGTGATCACCTCCACCGAGGGACTGACCAGCACCATGGTCATCTCGGCGACGGTCACTCCCACGCCGGTGCTCACTGCCACGGTGACCATTACCGCAGAGGCTTCCCTGGGGGCCCTCTCCCTGGTCCGTCCCATGGGATCTCAGTCAGGAGCGACAACGTCTCCTGGGCTGGAGATCGCGAGCAAGCTCCGCTGCTCGGCGTGCTGGTCCCAGGCCGCCAGGAACGTCCTCCCGTTCCGACTGACTTCCGGACAGGACAGCGACTCCGCTACTTGCCTGCTCAGTGCGCCCTGCCGTGCACCGTCGAGTCGCCAGACACCCGCTCGAACGCCCCTGTACGGATGACAGACCCGTCCGTGAGGCAGGCCCTCTTACAGGAGGGCTCAGACCGCAAGGTACGCTGCCTCACCTGTGAGCGGCGCTGCCTCCTGGCCCCTGGTGCGAGCGGCTGGTGCCGCACCCGAACCAACGTGGATGGTACCTTGGTCACGCTCAACTACGGCAACGTCTCTGCCATCTCGGCCAACCCCATTGAGAAGAAACCTCTGCACCACTTCTTTCCAGGCAGCGCGGCCCTGACCGGCGGCAGTTGGGGCTGTAACTTCGGATGCCCGTGGTGCCAGAACTGGGACATCAGCAAATCGCCCCTCAGGAGGGGACACTACATCACCCCAGAGGACTTCGTGCAGACTGCCGTCAACTGGGGTTGTCAAGGTACCTCTATCAGCTTCAACGAACCCACGCTGTCCTTGGAGTGGTCCTTGGACGTGTTCCGCCTGGCCAGGGAAGAAGGGCTCTACAACACCTACGTCACCAACGGCTACATGACACGCCAGGCCCTGGACCTGCTTTGCGACGCGGGACTGGACGCCATGAACGTGGACATTAAAGGGAGCGCCAAGGCAGTGAAGAAGCACTGCCAGGGCATTGATGTGGAGAAAGTGTGGCGCAACTGCCTTCACGCCAGGCAGCGCGGTGTTCATCTGGAGATCACCACCCTGGTCATACCGGGCGTGAACCACGATGAGGAAACGCTTGGGGGAATCGCCCGAAGGATCCACGGAGAACTTGGAGCCCAGACACCGTGGCACCTGAGCGCCTACTATCCAGCCTATCGTTTTCACGCCCCACCCACACCGGTGACCGCGCTGGAGAAAGGCTGGCACCTGGGCAAGGAGGCGGGGCTGGAGTACGTCTACCTGGGCAACGTGCCGAGCCACCGGCTGGAGAACACCTACTGCCCCCTCTGCGGCCTGTTGCTCATCGAAAGGCGAGGACTGAGAGTGAGGCAGTACAGGCTCAAGGACAACTCCTGCCCAGAGTGCGG
>DATEXS010000117.1:0-4590 GCA_035256725.1 Anaerolineae bacterium | reverse complement strand
CCTTGGCATAGTGCATCTCTTTGCCGAGAACCACCTGCGCATGGCCGTGCACGATGGAAGCGCCCGCCCTCCACAGGCAGTTCCAGAGCAAGAAAGGGTACTTGGCCTCCTGGTCGGTCTCGTGGGCCTTGCGCAGCCAGGTCATCCCGGTGTCCAGATGGTCGGCGAGACTCTCCTCGGTGAACTTCAGCGGGTTATGCTCGTCGAAGATGACCACTCCGGCGTGGCCGTCAAACTTGGCGATGTTGCTGGCCGTCACCGAGTGCTTCCCTGTGATGCGACCAAAGGTATCCTCCGGAGTGCGCTCCAGGGGCTGGCAGAAGGCGCCGCCACGGGCTTCCTCTATGGTCTTGGCCAGGTTCTCCCGGCTGTCCCTGGCCATGGGACGGCGCGCGCGCAGTTCGTTGAA
Source organism: Anaerolineae bacterium (assembly GCA_035256725.1). Lineage (GTDB taxonomy): Bacteria > Chloroflexota > Anaerolineae > UBA7937 > B3-Chlor > JAUVXJ01. Next base: position 4,181 of record DATEXS010000117.1, on the reverse strand, counting down.
CAGCGAGCCTTCCATGGTCACCAGGTTGGTGACCCTCACCACCCTCTGCTCGCGCACCGCCTCCACTGAGCCGAAGTACTTCTCGATCCATTCTTGCATCGCCGGGGTGGGGTTGAGCCTGCCCACGGAGGTATTCACCAGAAAGATGCGCTCGAAGCGCTCCCTGTCCTTCACTGGCAGCGCAGCTACCATCTCGGCCAGATTCGTAATGCCCTTCTCTGCCTCCATAGTTCCCTCTTCTCTCTTCGGCGCCCGCGGGCCATTCGACGCCGTCGGTCATAGAAGGCACCGTCCCCAAAGAGGAGACGGCGCCTCAATCGACTCGCCAACCGCTCGCTTGCCCTGCCAATCTAGCACATCAAGGCCCAAAAGGCAAAGGAGCGGCCCTGAGGACGTGGAAAAGGGGCTCTGCAACCGCCGCTGGACTGCCCACCTTCGACTTCCGACCCTTACCGACTGAAGCCTTGTGGCTCGTCAAAGACCCGTGCTACAATAGCGATGGACGGGCACCAGCAACTACAGGAGGGATACAGTGACTGTCACTCTGACCTATCACGGCCATGCCTGTTTCAGTCTCTTCGGAGGTGGATACACCATCTGGCTAGACCCCTACCTCACTGATAACCCCCAGGCCGACATCGAGCTGCCAGAGATAACCCAGGCAGACTACATCCTGGTTTCCCACGGCCATAGGGACCACCTCGGCGATGCCATCTCTATTGCCGGACAGGGGCCACCATCATCTCCAACGACGAGATTGCCGTGCACTGCGAAGGACAGGGTATCCAGGCTCACGGGCTCCACATCGGAGGTGGCTACAAGTTCCCCTTTGGCCTGGTCAAGATGACCATCGCCCACCATGGATCTTGCCTGCCCGACGGCAGCTATGGCGCTAACCCCGGAGGGTTCCTCATCGACCTGGAGGAGAAGCGGATCTACTTCGCCGGCGACACCGGCCTCTTCTACGACATGAAGCTCCTGGGCGAGGAGAAGGCGATCGACGCCGCCCTCTTGCCCATAGGTGGCAACTACACCATGGACCCCCACGATGCGCTGCGGGCCGTGCAGTTGCTGGGGCCTAAGCTGGTGGTGCCCATGCACTACAACACCTTCGATGTCATCCAGCAAGACCCCCACGCCTTTGCCGCGAGAGTCGGCGAGATGCCCGGCGTGGACGCTGTGGTGCTGGTTCCTGGGGAGAGCTTAGTCCTCTGAAAATACGAAAGGAGGGCCAAGGTCATGGCGACCTCGACCCCCCTTCTCGAAAGGAGGAGGAAGATCTCTACCTCTATTATACCGCTTTGCCGCCTTCCGTTCAGTAACCGTCCCTACATTCGGCGTCCGAAACCTGGGGGCGGTAGTCACGATCACCGGTTTGCGGTATAATCTCGGGTGACTGGCACTAGCGGGATCCGCCCCATGCAAAAGATTGGACTGCTCTATCACCCCAGAATTGCCGAGTCGCTCCGGCTGGCCACCGAACTACAGGACCTGTTGAAGTCCAGGGGCCTTTCCCCCTGGCTGGGCTCAGCGTGGGAGAACGAAGAAGCGAGGCCACATGTCGCGGATCTGGACCTGATAGTGACCTTTGGGGGTGATGGCACCATCCTGAGGGCGGCTAGATTGGCCGCGCTCCATGGCACCCCGATCCTGAGCGTGAACCTGGGGCGTTTCGGCTTTCTCGCAGAGGCCCAGCCAGACCAAGTAACGGAGGTGCTGGAGACTGTCCTGGCTGGCGACTACTGGCTGGAGGAGCGCATCATGCTCCATGCGGAGCTGAAACGCGCTAGCCGCCTGGAGAGCGCCTACGAGGCCCTCAACGACGTCGTAGTCGGCCACCGCACCATCTCACGGGCGATACGCCTGGCCGCCTACCTGGACGGTGAGCACCTGGCCGACTACGTGGCCGACGGACTCATCGTGGCCACCGCGACAGGCTCGACAGCCTACTCCCTGGCCGCCGGAGGGCCGGTCCTCCATCCTCTGCTGAGAGACGTACTGCTCACCCCCATCGCCCCCCATAGAGCGCTGGACCGCTCTCTGGTACTCCCTGCTGAGAGTAGCATCGAGATTCGCCTGTCGGCGGAGTACCCGGCTGTGCTCACCATCGACGGACAGATCGAAAAACAGATGGAGAACGGGGACAGGGTGGGGGTCTCGGTCAGTCCCCGCACCTGCAAACTGGTCAGAACACAATCCACCACCTATTTCGGGCGAGATTTGTTGGAGAGACTGAAGCAGTAGGCATGCCTGAGTCGATGTTCTGCGTCAACCACCCAGACCGGCAGACCCTACTGCGGTGTGGGAAGTGCGGCCGGCCCATCTGCACACAGTGTGCTGTCCGCCACCCGGTGGGGCTTCGCTGCCCTGACTGTGCCCAGCTCAGAAAGGTCCCCACTTATGACGTCCCCGCCCCGTACTACCTTCGTGCCCTTAGTGCCGGCCTGGGGGCCTCTCTCCTCACCGGGGTGATCGCTCAGCTCCTCCCCCTCTTCGTCCCGGTGTTCTTTCTCAACTTCTTCATGGCCTTGGCCGCCGGCGCTTTCGTCGGCGAGGCGATCAGCCGGGTCACCAGACGCAAGAGAGGGAGGGGTCTACAGGTTGTAGCCGGGATCTCCGTGATCGTGGGGTCAGTGGGAGCTACTGTGCTCGTTGCCATGTTCAGGTTCGGCGCGCTGGCCTTTCTGCTCGTGCCCGCCTCTCTTCTCAACCCCTACTACTGGCTTTATCCCGTCGTGGCTGCAGCGGTGGCCGTGATGCATCTCCGTTGAGCGTGCGTCGCCCTGGGAGGACTGCTTGCTAAGCTACCTCACCGTACGCAATTTCGCCATCATAGATCAGTTGGAGCTCAGCCCCTCCCTGGGGTTCACGGCCCTTACTGGCGAGACAGGCGCCGGCAAGTCGATCATCATCGACGCGGTGAGCACCCTCCTCGGAGGAAGGGCTGACACCGACTTCATTCGCGCCGGCACCGACCAGGCGGTCATCGAAGGTGTCTTCTCGCCCCCCCAGGAGGTGTACGAGCAGAGCATACTCCCCCTGCTCCGTGAACACGGGCTGGACAACTCAGAACAGAATGGGCTTATCCTGACTCGGGAGATCAATCGTAGGGGACGCAATATCTGCCGGGTCAACGGCAGGCTGGTCACCCTGGGAGTCCTAAGGCAGATTGGGGAGAACCTGGTGGACATCCACAACCAGGGAGAGCACCTTTCCCTGCTCCGGGTCCAGCAGCACGTGAACTTCCTGGATCGCTATGCCGACCTGGAGGCTCTGCGCGCAGAGACAGCGGACCAGGTGCATCAACTGAACGAGACCCGCCACCAGTTGAGGAGCCTGCTCAAGGACGAACGCGAACTGGCCCGCAGGATGGACCTGCTCCAATATCAGGTGGACGAGATAACAGCGGCCAATCTGCAGCCGGGCGAGGAAGAGGAACTCACCCTCCAGCACCAGGTGCTCAGCAACGCAGAGAGGCTCATCACCCAGAGCCAACTCCTCCATACAATGCTCTCTGAAGGGCAAGGCGTGGGCGACTCCATCATGGACCGCCTTGGCGAGGTGACTGAGGGCCTGGCCAAGCTTGCCCAGTTGGACCCCCGGTTGACCCCTCAGCACAGCACTGCCGAGGAGATCAGCTATCAACTCGCGGATGTGGCAAGCACCTTGCGCTCCTACGCGGAGGAGATCGACTACAACCCAGAGACGCTGCGCAGGGTCGAGGAACGCCTCGATCTTATCCACGACCTCAAACGCAAGTACGGCGACTCGATAGAGGAGATCCTGGGGTTCGCCCGATCGGCAGCCGAGGAGCTGGCTGGGCTCTCACAGAGCGAAGAGCGTTTCGAGGAACTACAAGCGCGCGAGGGAGAGCTTCTCGCCGGCATCGGCCGCCTGGCTGCGGAACTCTCCGCGAACCGTCAGCAGGCAGCCGAATCGCTGGCTAGCAACGTGGAGGCCGAGCTCAAAGAGCTGGGGATGGAAAAGGCTCGCTTCGCCGTCTCCATCGCCCAGAGGGAGCGTCAGGACGGGGTGCCAGGCGGGGAGAAACGGTACGCCTTCGACTCCACAGGCATCGACCAGGTGGAGTTCCTGATCTCACCCAATGTGGGCGAGCCCGTGAAGCCTCTGTCCAAGATCGCCTCGGGCGGCGAGACAGCGCGGCTGATGCTCGCCATGAA
>DATEXS010000116.1:0-19525 GCA_035256725.1 Anaerolineae bacterium | reverse complement strand
GCGATATCGCATGTGGAGTATCAGACGGAGAAGCGGCATTATGCGCATGTGGACTGTCCTGGGCATGCGGACTACATCAAGAACATGATCACGGGAGCGGCGCAGATGGATGGGGCGATATTGGTAGTGAGTGCGCCAGATGGGCCGATGCCGCAGACGAGGGAGCATGTATTGTTAGCGTATCAGGTAGAAGTGCCGAGCATGGTGGTGTTTTTGAACAAAGTGGACATGATGGATGATCCGGAGTTATTGGAGTTAGTGGAGTTAGAGTTACGGGATTTACTAGATGGTTATGGATTTCCTGGGGATGAGATACCGATTGTGAGGGGGTCGGCGTTATTGGCGTTGGAGTCGACGAGCGAGGATCCTGGGGCGCCGGAGTATGCGAGTATCTGGGAGTTATTGAAGGCGGTAGACGAGTACATACCTACGCCGGAGCGGGAGATAGACAAGCCGTTCTTGATGCCGATCGAGGATGTATTTGGGATCAAGGGACGGGGTACGGTAGCGACGGGCAGGGTAGAGCGGGGGACGGTAAACGTAGGGGAGGAGATAGAGATAGTAGGGTTAGGTGGGGACGTACGGAAGACGGTATGTACGGGTGTGGAGATGTTTCACAAGCTATTGGATCAGGGGATAGCTGGTGACAACATAGGGGTATTGTTGCGGGGGATAGAGCGGCAGGACATAGAGCGGGGGATGGTGCTGGCGAAGCCTGGGAGCATCAAGCCGCACACTACGTTTGATGGGAAGGTGTACATATTGAAGAAGGAGGAGGGGGGTAGGCATACGCCTTTCTTCCAGGGGTATCGTCCGCAGTTTTTCATTAGGACGATGGACGTAACGGGGTCGGTGGAGTTACCAGAGGGGGTAGAGATGGTAATGCCGGGCGACAACGTGAACCTGAGGATAAAGTTGATCGTGCCGGTGGCGTTGGAGGAGGGGTCGAGGTTTGCCATCCGAGAGGGAGGGCGGACTGTCGGCGCCGGTGTCATCACCAAGATCGAAGAGTAGCCGGCCTGTGGAGTGCTGTCCACAGCGTTGGTTCCAGGGTACGGAGCATAGATGGCCAAGAAGACGACTAGAATGATTGTCAGCCTGGCGTGTACGCAGTGCCAGGAGCGGAATTATACGAGCTCGAAGAACAAGCGGAACGATCCCGGGCGATTGGAGCTTTCTAAGTATTGCCCCCGCTGTAGGAGCCACACACTCCACCGCGAGACCAAGTGATGCTGGGGCGCTGCCATCGGCAACGCCTCAGGGAGGGCAGTGGGCGCCGGGACGCCAACTGAGCCGGGCTTGGCGGAGCGCCGCCAGCCGGAGTCGATCCAACAAGACCGCCATAGTCATGGCGGTGCTTTTTGGCAGTGGGGCGCATGCCGCGGACAGACTGCAAGTGGAGACGCATTAATGGCCAGAAGGGCTGCGAGGACAAAGAGGGGGAATTTCCTAGTCAGGTCTTTCCGAGAGACGCGCTCGGAGTTGCGGAAGGTGGTCTGGCCTAGCCGGAGGGAGGCCTTGAACATGACGGCTATCGTCTTGGCCGTTACCGTGCTAATGGCCGCTGGGCTGGGCATCATCGACTGGTTGTTTACTAGAGTGTTCGCTCTGGTGGTTAGGTAGGAGCGCGATGTCAGAGCAGCCCGAGGTCGTAGAGACGGATATTCAGGAATCAGAAGTGTCAGAAGTTCAGGATGCCATCGTCGAGGTGCAGGCGGTGGTTGACGAGCCGGTGGAGGGCGAGGGGCCCGAGATGGAGCAGGTTGAGCAGGAGAGGCCTGACGCTGCGGAGGCCGCAGCTGAGGTCGAGCCTGTTGAGGAGGAGAGAGACCTGGAAGATCTGCTTCAGGAGCCGGGTGGGGAGTTACACGAGGAGCCCGAGGAGCAGCAAAGACGGTACTGGTACGTCATCCACAGCTATTCTGGCTATGAGAATAAGGTCAAGAAGAACCTGGAGACCCGCATGGAGTCCATGGGCATGCAGGACTACATCTTCGAGGTGGTGGTGCCTACCGAAGAAGTGCTGGAACTGAAGGACGGGCGTCGGCGCACTGTGGAACAGAGGATCTTTCCAGGTTACATCCTGGTGGACATGATCCTGAACGATGAGTCCTGGTTTGTTGTGCGCAACACACCGGGGGTGACCGGCTTCGTCGGCTCAGGCAACCAGCCCACCCCTTTACGCCAGGAGGAGGCGGACGTCATTCTCAAGCGTATGGAGGAGGAGGCGCCTAAGGTCAAGGTGAGCTTCCGTATCGGTGACACCGTGAGGATAGTGGATGGTCCGTTCACCGATTTCCTGGGCACAGTTGATGACCTCAACCTGGAAAAGGGCAAGGTACGGTTGCTCGTATCGTTCTTCGGGCGCGAGACGCCCGTGGAGCTTGATTTCTTACAAGTAGAGCGCACGTGAGGGCTTTGGAGGCTTAATGGCAAAGAAAGTAGCTGCGGTGGTGAAGCTGCATATACCGGCGGGCAAGGCCAGCCCTGCCCCGCCTGTGGGCACCGCCTTGGGTCAGCACGGCATCAACATCATGACTTTCTGTAAGGAGTACAATGCTCGAACCACTAGCCAGGCAGGGCAGATAGTCCCTGTGGAGATCACCATCTATGCGGACCGGTCATTTAGCTTTGTGACCAAGACCCCTCCCGCCTCCGATCTCCTGAAGAGGGCGGCGGGGATAGAGAAGGGTTCGCTAAGTCCGGGTGAAGAGCAGGCGGGTACGGTAACCCGCAAGCAGATACGGGAGATAGCCCAGTTGAAGATGGATGATCTGAACGCCTTAGACCTGGCGGGGGCAGAGAAGATCATCGAAGGCACCGCGCGAAGCATCGGGCTGGTGATCAAGGAGGGTTGAGTGTCGAAGCACGGTAAGAAATACCTCGAGGCCGCGAAGCAAGTCGCCGGTTCGGAGACTTATGCGCCGCGAGAAGCTGTCGAATTGGTGAAGAAGACCTCCATCGCCAAGTTCGACGCGACTGTGGAGACTCACATGCGGCTGGGTTTGGATCCACGCCAGGCTGATCAACAGCTGCGGGGAGTGGTGACTCTGCCCCATGGCACGGGCAAACAGGTGCGCATAGTGGTCTTTGCCGAAGGAGAGCCGGCGAAGCTGGCTCGGGACGCCGGGGCCGATTATGTGGCGGACGACGATTTGACCAAGAAGATCGAAAATGGCTGGCTGGAGTTCGACGCTACTATCGCCATCCCGCAGATGATGGGCAAGGTCAGCAAGCTTGGCCGAATCCTGGGCCCGCGCGGGCTGATGCCCAGTCCCAAGGCGGGGACGGTGGTGCCTCCGGAGGATATTGGGCGAGTCATCGACGAACTGCGTAGAGGGCGAGTCGAGTTTAAGATGGACAAGACCTCCAATATCCATGTCCCCATCGGCAAGGTCAGCTTCGAGCCTCACCAGTTGGCGGAGAACTTCGCCGCTCTGGTGGACGCGGTGCAAAGCGCCCGGCCACCGGGAGCCAAGGGTCAGTTCATCAAGAACATAGTGCTTACCTCCACCATGGGCCCGGGCGTCAAGGTAGACATCGCCGACGCGGTGGCCCTGAAGGTGGCATAGGTGGCGGGCTTGTGGCGTCTTGTTGTATAATATAGCTGCGTTTGCACAGCCATAGACGGCAGGCGCGCACAGCGCTCAATCTCCTGCCCAGGCCGTGGTCAGTTTTGAAGATCTCCCAGAGAGACTGAAAGCGACCTTCGTGCGTGGGCATGAAGGTCCTTTTTTGTGCGGGATGGGCTAGGACGAAGGTCGCCAGGGGGTAGAGGTGGAGATAACGTTCGTCGAGGCCTTTGATCTGCCCGATGCGTGGTTCACGCTTCTGGGCAAGGTGCTCGATGAAGGACGCGAGTACGTAGTGGATCAGGGCAGCTTCGAGGGCAGGAGGCGCAGGGAACTGCCATTCCTGGCCCTGAAGGTTACCCGCCCGGGCGAGAGACCCCTGGTGCCTCAGATGCCACCGGGGGTGGGAGTTCCGCCGCCGACGACGATGGAGTATGTCGAGGAGTATTATCACACCTACTTCGTGGGGTCTGAGAAGCAGCCCAATGAGGACTATACGTACGGGAGCTACGTGCACGCACAACTGCTTCCTCTTCTAGAGAAATACAGGCAAGGGCCTCATACAAACCAGGGTTGCATAACTATAGGTGATGCGTCGAGCATATCTCTGGAACACCCACCCTGCCTCAGGCTGATTGACACCCGGGTTGACGACGGAAAGCTGCACTTCGTGGTGTACTATCGGTCTTGGGATCTCTGGGGAGGCTTCCCGGTGAATATGGCGGCCACCCAACTCCTCAAAGAGGAGTTGGCGCTGGCTCTGGAAGTGGAGGACGGGGAGATCATCGCTCTGAGTAAGGGGTTGCATCTCTGGGAGCACAGCTGGGCCTGGGCCGAGTGCAGGCTGTATCGTGACACGAGCACATCCCGGACATAGTCGGTGATCGCGAAAGGGCGCTTGGGAATGAGACCAAGCTGGGATGAGTATTTCCTGGCTATTGCCCAGGTGGTGGCGTCGAGGTCGGTGTGCCTTCGACACCAGATAGGGGCCGTGATTGTGAACGGTGACCAGCAGATACTGTCCACCGGGTACAACGGTCCCCCGAGGGGTATGAAGCACTGCGCCGAGAGAGGCGGGTGCATCAGGCAGGCCAAGGGCGTTCTATCTGGCACGCGGCAAGAGTACTGTTATGGTCTGCACGCAGAGCAGAATGCCATCGTACAGGCTGCCCGTGAGGGCATCCGGCTGCTCGGGAGCACCCTGTATTGCACTTATAAGCCTTGCTCGCTATGTGCCCGGATGATCGTCAATGCCGGCATCCGGGAGGTGCATTTCTTCGCTGACTATCCAGACGAATTGACGCAGACAATCTTGACGGAAGGCGGCGTGACCAGCGTGAAGTGGGATGGTCCCACATCCGGATTGGAGTCATCCGCCAAGGAGGTGAGGGCCAATGGCCATATCTCGGGAGAAGAAGGAACGGCTAGTTGAGGATCTAAGCGAGAAGCTGTCGCGCAGCAGTGCTCTGATCATGACCGACTACAGAGGCCTGAGCACCGCAGAGCTGACCAAGCTGCGCAACAAGCTGCGGGACCTAGAGACCGGTTTCCACGTGGTCAAGAACAGCTTGGTGAAGCTGGCCATGGAGGAGGCGGGCCTGCCCTGGGACCAGTCTCTCTTCGACGGCCCCACGGCCATAGGGTTCTGCTACGAAGAGGTCCCTGGCACCGCCAAGGTTTTTGTGGACTTCAGCACTGAGAGCAAGACGCTTTCTGTGAGGGGTGGCCTGTTGGGGCATGAGTTGCTGACAGCGGAGCAGATCGTCGAGCTGGCCTCACTGCCCTCCGGTGAAGTCCTGATTGCGCAGGTGATGGCCATGATCTCTGGGCCTCTGGTGGGACTGCTCAACGTATTGAACGCCCCTGTGCGGGATTTCCTGTACCTATTGCAGGCCCGCATGGGTCAACTTGGAGAAGGGGAAGCGTAGACTAAGAGGAGCATTTTCTGTTCCATGCGGAAAGGAGTCAGTGATGGCAGAAGAGGAAAAGGAAGGCAAAGAGAAGGGTAAGAAGACCGCTAAGAAGCCGGCGGCGAAGGATACCAGCATGTCCATAGATAGAATCATCGAGGCCGTGAGCTCGATGACCGTGCTGGAGCTGTCGCAGTTGGTCAAGGCCCTGGAGGAGAAGTTCGGGGTAACTGCCGCGGCGCCAATGCTTGCGGTGGGCGCTGGCCTGGTTGGGGCCGGACCCGCGGCGGCACCCGTGGAGGAGGAGAAGACCGAGTTTGACGTCATCCTCAAGGACTTCGGCGCCCAGAAGATCCAGGTGATCAGGGCAGTGCGAGAGCTGACGGACCTAGGACTCCGGGAGTCCAAGGAGCTCGTGGAAGGTGCTCCGAACCCCGTCAAACAGGGTGTGAGCAAGGAAGAGGCGGAGCAGGCCAAGGCTAGACTGGAAGAGGCTGGGGCGGCGGTAGAGATCCGCTAGCTGGTGCGTAGCCTTCTAGCTACTTGCGCTGGAATACTCAGTCGCGACGGCCCTCTTGCGTCGTGTCCACACCAGCAGGGTCACGGCCAGGAGGGCCGCTGCGAACTCCGCTACTTCCACAATCTGGCTCCAGCGCAGGGTGCCGAAGTACAATGTCTCGTCGGCGCGGAAAAACTCCAACAGGAAGAGGCCCGCAGAGTTGAGGGCCAGATACAAAGCCGCCAACGTACCAGAGGGCAGGCGGCTGCTCATCTTGGTCCTGCCCAGGATCAGGATCAGGACGAAGATGCCCATATTGAGGACGCCGATCATGGCTTGTGTGGGATAGCGAAAGGCCATGATGCCATAGATGTCTCTCAAGTCATAGGCTAGAGAGCCACTGGCTACCAGACCAAATCCACATCCACGGGTCAGGCAGCCTATCCAGCCCACTGCCTGTCCCAGGGCCAACCCCGGAGCTACGGTGTCTGCCAATTCCCAGAATGACCTTCTGTTCCACAAGGCGTAAGCCAGAAGCGCCAGCACTCCTGCCAGGAAGGCGCCCTGGAAGGCCAGACCTCCCTGGGACAATGACAGAATCTCCCTGGGGTGAGCGGAGAAGTAGGGCCAATAGACGGCCACGTAAGCTGCACGGCCTCCGATGATCCCCGCCACCAAAGACCACAGCGCTGCATCCATGGTGGAGACCACATCCTGGCTTCTCCACCTGCCTTCCAGATAGGTTACGAGAAGGCCTAGCAGAATACCTGCGCTGATCAGGGCCGCGTAGGAGGAAATGGAGAAGCGGCCCAGGTGTAGTATGGCCGGCCCCATGGACTATCTCCGTTCAGATCGCTGCGTACATCCTGCTATTCGTTCCGACTCCCCATCGGGCGGAGGCCATGGACGCGGGGCCCAGGCATGGTGATCCGAGCCTTCAGTTTCGCTGCTTAGGGGCTGTCCTTGGCCGGGGCAATCGTATCACAAGTCCCCTGAGAAGCAAAGGGGTGGGTGCCGGTGGGGCTCAGCGAGTCCCCGAAGTTCTCGGTCAACTCTCGCCCTTTGGAGACCGTTGGCGTGCAATCGGTAAACAGCAGTTGATTGGAATCGGCGGTGTCTGTGGAGGACCAGGATGCATATGGCCTGGCATGGTCACCGCGGCTCCGGATTCAAGCTCTCCCTGGCAATCGGCGCCTGTATGTCTGGATCAATCACCGAGGGGCAAGCGAGGACGGCAGACATTGCGGCTTTCTGCTGTACCCGCTACGCTGAGAGGAAACCCCTCGGGGGCCCGTAGCCGTACGGACAACTCTGGAAAGGTTCCAGGAATCCCTGAGGCCGCAGTGTGATCCCTGATCGAGTGCCTCCGCGACGTACGGGTGCTGGCGCGCCACCACCGAGGGGCAAGTCAGTCGTCAGAGCTTTCGGGGAAGACCGGAATCATTTGCAGCCTAGCCACCTGCTCCGTCATCACCTCCTCAGGAGGCGAGGTCCGGAAGCGGGTTGCTGCATCTAGCACTCTGGGCAGCAGGCGCATGTCGCCGACTGTGTTCAAGAAAACGGCCTGATTGGCCAGCACCCAGTGAACAGCTTTGTCGATGTCCTGCTGATCAGTCAGAGGCGGATACCACGTGTTGTGCACAAGCTCGTCGTTCTCGCTGCCGTGTCCTCTGGGGTCGATGTCTTGGGCTGACCAGGTGCCCGCGCCCGTCAGCGCCGCAAATCTTGTCTCGCCCGCGGCGCCCCGGGCAATCGACTTGATAGTTTGCACCGCGACGTTTCGGTCCCGACAGAGAGCCACCAAGGACCCGAAGTTTGCGCTGTACTCTGGGTTCTTCGACATCAGGTAGTTGTAAGGCAGCAATACGGAGTCGAAGTCAAAGTGCGCCAGGCTACGCCTGTGCATGGCTGCAGCGGTGGTGCCGTGACCAGTGACTCCAATGAACCTGACCAAACCACGTTCTCGGGCTTCGACCGCTGCCTCGAGAGCGCCGCCTGGTCCCATTGCCGTCTCCCATTCCCCTGGATCGACCAGGTTGTGTAGTTGCCACAGATCCACTCTGTCGACACGGAGCCTCTCCAGCGAACGGTGTAGTTGGTCCCAGGCTTTCTGGCGCGTGCGCTCGTCCGTCTTGGTGGCCAGGAAGAAGTCCCGCCGGTGGCCATCCATCCAGGGCCCGATCAGCGATTCCGCATTGCCATAGCTGGCGGCCGTGTCGATATGATTGACGCCGTGTTCCAGTAGCAGCTGCAGCGTCTTGTCCGCTTCAGCACGAGTCGCTGCTTGAAGTGCCCATGCTCCGAAGAGCGTGCGCGTACTCATGTGACCAGTTCGGCCGAAGGGTTTCTTGTCGATCATCTCGGCACTCCTCTATGCGTTCTTGCTCAGCAAGGTTGCGGTAAACACGAAACTGTATAGCCTCTAATGGGCAGTGGAATATCCACCAGACTCAGAACCAGTTGGTGACGTCGCGCTGTTCAATGCTACCATGGCTAGCTCCCGCCGGCAACTGGACAACGAAGGAGAAGCTAAACGTGGTTACCGCATTGGCGGCTCACTCACTGGGGTTCCGCTTGTCGGCCGAGGAGCCCGGTCCACCAGCGGACACTCACTCACTGTGCTCGATCGCCTAGTGGCGGCCCACATGGGCCCGAAGCCTTCTCGATCAGGATGTATGTTTTCATCCTGAGATGTGTTGGCGTATAATGATGGTCGACACTCTAGGTGGGCCACAGCGGTCTTTGGAGGATCAAGATGCACATGACCTGGTATGGTCACTCCTGTTTCCGGCTCCGGAGCAGAAATGGCGCGGTAGTTACGGATCCCTATGGGGACGAACTGGGGTATACCCTGCCCCGCCTGCGAGCTGACATAGTCACGGTGAGCCACGATCATCCAGACCACGCGAGTGTGAAGGCGATCAGGGGCACGCCGAGGATTATCGACGGACCAGGAGAGTATGAGATCAAAGGCATCTTCGTCATCGGCATTCCCAGTTACTACGAGGATTCGCCTGAGCAGTCGGGGGTCCGCAATACAGTATTTCTGTTCGATCTCGACGGGGTTACCGTCTGCCACTTGGGCGACCTGCACCGCGTGCCGACCCAGTCTCAGATCGAGGAGTTGGGCGACGTGGATGTGCTGTTGATTCCGGTGGGAGGGGGTTCTACCCTGGACCCGGCCAAGGCGGCCGAGGTAATCAGTTTGCTGGAGCCCAAGGTGGTGGTCCCCATGCACTACAGGACCAGTCTTCAAAAAGGGCTGAATCTCCAGTCAGTCGGTCAGTTTCTCCAGGAGATGGGACTGAAAGATGTCGCCCCGATCGACAGGGTGACCATCACCAAGAGCGGGCTGCCGTCGGAGACGCAGGTGATAGTCATGGATTGTGCCGTTGAGGGCTCGGCTTCTTGACAAGGGAGGAGCGGATTTGGTCGACCGGGACAGAATAAGCAAGGCTGTGGAGGAGATCATCGCGGGCATCGGGGACGACCCCACTCGAGAGGGGCTGGCCGGCACCCCTGCCCGCATCGCGGAGATGTATGCCGAGATCTTCGCAGGCCTGAAAGAGGACCCCAGGGAACTCCTGGAGGTGGCCTTCGAGAAAGAAGAGCATGAAGAGATGGTCGTGTTGAAAGACATCCCCTTCTATTCCATGTGCGAGCATCACTTCTTGCCCTTCCATGGCCTGGCCCACGTCGGCTACATCCCCAGGCGTCGCCTGGTGGGGATCAGCAAGCTGGCTCGCGTAGTGGAAACGCTGGCCCGCAGGCCCCAGCTTCAGGAGCGTCTGACGGGGCAGATAGCCGACACGATCATGGAGGGACTGGGAGCTCGGGGAGTAGCGGTAGTCATAGAGGCCGAGCACCTCTGTATGACCATGAGGGGGATCAGGAAGCCGGGCAGCCGCCTGGTCACCTCGGCCAACAGAGGGATCTTCCGCACCCAGGCGGCCACCAGGGCCGAGTTCTTCTCTATCCTGGGCATGGCGCAGTCTGGGGGGAGGTAGGTCGCTTTGCCCAAGAGTTTCAACCCGCGTGTGATCAACCTGGATACTCCCGGCAAGATAAGGGCGGAGATGGAGAAGATAGGTGCCTCTTCTCCCGGGATCAAGATCATGTCTCCCAAGGCTGCCTTCCGGGCCACAAAACTGGAGGGGCTGAACTTCGCCGCCGCGAACATCATCAAGCAGGAGATGCTGGCCCGAGGCGGTGAGGTGGTGACTTCGCGAGAGGTCTACTCTAGCAAGGAATCGAGAAGCGATGCCCTGGTGCTGGGTACCCTGCGGCAGTACGAGGACCTGATCAGGAAGCTGCGCATGCAGCCCTTCAAGAGTGTGCAGGCGATAGCTGGCGAGCTTGAGCGTGCCCTGGCTCGCTACGCTGGTGAGGAGTTGAGGGCCATCCAGATGGGAGGAAAGGCCTTCCGCTGGGGCGAGAGAACGTACGTGATGGGCGTGGTCAACGTGACGCCCGACTCGTTTTCTGGCGACGGACTCGGCTACGACATTGGGGCGGCCGTGGCACAGGCTGAGCGGATGATAGAGGATGGCGCAGATCTGATAGACGTCGGGGGTGAATCCACCCGGCCTGGTTCAGAACCCCTCGATGAGGACGAGGAACTGCGCAGGGTAATCCCAGTGGTGGAGGAACTGCACCAGCGCGGGGGCATGGTTATCTCCATCGACACCTACAAGGCCAGAGTGGCGGAAGAGGCTCTGGCTGCTGGCGCCAGCGTCGTAAATGATGTGTGGGGCCTGCGCATGGAGCCCAGGCTGGGCGAGGTGGCCGCCCGGCATGGCGTTCCGCTGATCTTGATGCACAATCGCAGTCGGCCCAAGAACGCCGTTCAGACAGAGCTTCTTGGCGGACGGTATCTGGGGGTACAATACGCGGATTTGATGGGTGATATCGTCCGGGAGTTGAGAGAGGGCATCGACATCGCACTGGACGCCGGCGTAGAGCGGGAGAACATCATCGTGGACCCGGGCATCGGCTTTGGCAAAACGGTGGATCAGAATCTGCAGGTGTTACGAGAACTTTCGGAACTGAGGGTTCTGGGTCGGCCTATCCTCATAGGGCCTTCGCGCAAATCCTTCATCGGCTACACGCTGGACCTTCCTCCAGATGAGAGAGTGGAGGGGACAGCCGCAGCGGTGGCCATAGGGGTCGCCAACGGTGCGGATATAGTGAGGGTTCACGACGTCCGGGAGATGGTGCGAGTAGTGCGCATGGCTGACGCCGTGGTGCGGCGTTCGGGAATGCCGCCGGCAGGTGAGGATCTCGGTCGAAATCGCTCCTCGGCTCGCGCGGCGCAGACAGGCCAGCAAGAGCGGCGGTGAGATGGTGGGGGTATCGCAAGAAGAAGCCTTGGAAGTTCTCCGACTCCGGGGCAAGCGCATCACCGCACAGCGGGGTCTGATCCTTGACATCGTTCGTGAGAGCTATGGGCACCTGGACGCGGGCGAGATCTACCGTCGTGCCCGGGACAAGGATCCTCGCATCAGCCTGTCGACAGTCTACAGGAATCTCAACCTGCTCCAGGAACTGGGGGTGATCAGCGAGCTACATCTGGATGAGGAGCACCATCACTATGAGCTCAAGGAGGAGACTGAGCATCACCACCTGATCTGCTCCGGGTGTAGCAGGGTCATCGAATTCGACAGTCGCCTAGTGGATAGACTGGTCGAGCAGGTCGCCCGGGAGCAGGGATTCCACATCGACCGGGTGCACATCGACCTGGTGGGGCTTTGCGGGGAGTGCAGGCCCCAGCAGTAAGGGCAGTTTCCTCTGCCCTTCTTCTCGCGCGCAGGCGTCGTGTCGCCTAAGCAGATCCCAGTAGTTCGTATTCCGCCCGGCCGCAAACCGGGCACCTTTCGTCCTGGCGCTCGATGGAGAAGGCCTCGAAGCTGTTCTCCCACACATCTACGTGGATCAGTCCCTCGTTGAGCTTACCACGGCCGGTGAGGAGCTTCAGAGCTTCGCTGCACTCCAGGGAGGCGATGATAGCTACTATGGAGGCCAGGATGCCCGCAGTGGCGCAGGTGGGTAGGCTATCTGACGGTGGCCTCTCGGGAAAGACGCAGCGCAGACAGGGCGTTCGATGGGGCACGATGGTCATGGTCATGCCGTAGCTGGCGACGGCGCCGCCGTATACCCAGGGGACATCGTGCTTGACGCAGGCTTCATTGACGAGATAGCGCGTGTCGAAGTTGTCGCAGGCGTCGAGGACTAGGTCCACGTCACTGACTATCCCCTCTACGTTGCGCGGACTCACCTCCAGCACCAGGGGTTCTATCTGCACCTGGGAGTTGATGCGGCCCAGCTTGCGAGCCGCCGCCTCGGCCTTGGGCAGGCGCCCTGCTACGTCCTGCTCATCGAATAGCATCTGGCGCTGCAGGTTGCTCAACTCCACATAGTCGCGATCCACCAGCTTCAAACGACCGACGCCCGCCCGCACGAGGTTGTCGGCGATGTGCGTGCCCAGGCCGCCGCTGCCAATGATCGCCACTGCCGACGACAGCAGCCTGCACTGCCCATCCTCCCCGATGTCGGGGAAGGTCATCTGTCGCAGATAGCGGTCCAGTTTCCCAGGAGTACCCATCTGGCCAGTACCTCGCACAAGCACGGGAATCGCCCAGGCAACGTCAGAATTGGCTTTGACCCTACTGAAGACCCAACCCAACAGGCCCTGGCAAGCTCGCTGGCCATTATAGCCCTCAGGTGTTGTTTGGGCAACATATGGTGTTCACTCACAAGGGGCCGATGGTGGTGGAGCGTGGGCAGCGGCGCAGGGAGTCTTGCCCAGGGCGACGAGACGGGCAGACCACCGAACCACCCTGACCTGGCGGCCTGTCTAGGGGATGCGCAGGTCCAGCAGAGCGACCGGTGGGGAAGTGTGCTATACTGCGCAGGGAAGTCTAGAAGCGCCGAGGCGAGAGGCCGAGCAGGCGAATTTGGACGAGCGAACGCTTCTGATCATCAACCCGATGCGCGCCAGCGGATCGGCCAGACAGTTGGCCAGGATGGAGCGTGCGCTGGAGGGCTACGGCCTGCGTTACGACAAGCGGTTCACAGAGCGTAAGGGGCACGCCATAACCATGGCCGAAAACGCCGTCTCCGACGGCTATACGTGCATCGTCGCCGTAGGCGGTGATGGAACCATCAACGAGGTCGTGAATGCGGTATCAGGGTCGGAGGCGACGCTCGCTGCGTTGCCCTTGGGCGGCAACAATGACTTTCCCCGGAGTCTGGGCGTCTGGACGTGGGAGCAAGCGTGTCGGGTCCTTGCGCAAGGGGTGGATAAGCAGCTCGACGTGGGCCTGGCCGAGTACGTCGATGGTGAAGGGCGGCCGCAGCGCAGGTATTATGCGGTGTTGGCCGACGTCGGGCTGGGAAGCCAGGTGGTACGTAACACTCCGGGGCGCTTCAAGCATTCCCTGGGGGGCGGATTGGGATACGTGATCAGTCTCTACCGCACAGCCGTGCAGGGGGAAGCCCGCGCGCGGTGGATGCGTGTTGAGGTGGATGGCCAGGTGCGTTACGAGCAGAACCTGCTGCTGGTGGAGGCTCTCAACGGCAGCTATGCGGGCGGGGGGCTCAGGGTGGCTCCCAGAGCTAGGCTTGATGATGAGCTCCTGGACGTCTTCGTCGCTGAGGATATGCATTGGCTGAAGGTCTGGGCGCTATTTCCCAAGATCTATCGGGGTACGCACACAGAGCATGAGAAGACGAGTTACTTCCAGGCCAGGCAGGTGGCCGTGGACACGGAGACAAAGACCCTGATCAGCGTGGATGGGGACGTAGTCGGCTACACCCCAGCGAGATTCTCTGTAGTAGGCGGCGCCCTTAGGGTCAGGTGTCCAGCACCCAGCGGCAACGGGGAGAATTGGGCCTACGATTAGGAGAGCCGACCTGACGGGTGCTTGGCGGGGGTCAACTCCCGGCTTACCTGTGCCCACTGCTCAATAGTCAGCTCCTGCGGGCGTTGCCTCTCATCGATCCCCGCGCGGCGCAGAGCCTCAACGACCTCATCCACAGCCAGGCCCAGCCCCTGGGATAAGGAATTCCGCAACTGCTTGCGTCGCTGTGCGAAGCCTGCCCGCACTACGTCGAAGAACCGGTCCGTATCGTCCACTTCTACCTGTGGCTCCGGGTGAACGTCGAGGCGGACCACTGCTGAACGAACCCTGGGGGAGGGATAGAAGGCCCCTGAGGGTGCCCTGGCCACGATCCTCGCCCTGCTGTAGAACTGGACGCTGACCGCCAGCAGGCTCATGTCGCCAGGCCCAGCGACGATTCGCTCCGCAACCTCCCTCTGCACCGTGACGACCAGGAGAGATGGCTTGGTATCGGCCTCCAGGAAGTGCCGGAGGACCGCGGAGGTGATATTGTAGGGAAGATTGCCCACCACCTTGTAGGGGCTGGAGACCAGTTCGCCGGGTCGGAGGTTCAAGATGTCGCCCTGCACTATATCAACGTTGTCGAAGGGCAAGAGGGTTTGGTGGAGTAGTGGTATCAGCCGCTGGTCCAGCTCGATGGCGAAAACGCGCCGGCACTCCTGTGCGAGCCTGTAGGTGAGCGTACCCAAGCCAGCGCCCACCTCGAGGACCACGTCGTCTTTGGTCAACGCGGCCGCCTCGATGATGCTTTCCCGGAGGCGCTCGCTGACCAGGAAGTTCTGCCCCAGGCCCTTTTGGGGCCTTAGGTTGAACTGTCTAAGCAGCGCAACTACGGACGAGGGTTGGAGTCCGTGGCTATCCACCGCACTCATCTCTCCCGAGGATAGGAGGGCAGGATCCAGAGAATCTTCTCGGCACGCGGCACCGGTGTGAGCAGGTAGACGTCCACAAACCAATGCCAAGGAGGAGGCCACTTGTCATCATCGTAACACAGGTCAATGTGTTTCCCGTGCACGCCCCTGTCGCCAGCTAGGCCCTTTCCATACCCCGGCACATACATCCAGGTGCCGTAGGGGATTACCTCTGGGTCGACAGCGATGATCCCCTTTCGAGCTGGCAGCCCCATGTAGGTCCTGCCGTACCAGGGCGCATCGGGCGGTGTGCCAGCGGTAGAGGCGGTATAGGCAGTGGCGTAGGCTCTGAAATGCCGCCAGTAGCTGATCAGCCCGTCCACGGTTTCTAGTTCACGAATCACAATCCTGGTGCCGTAGGAGATGATCTCCGTGGTGGGCGGAGTCTCTACCCACTCGTCCTCTGTTACCCGCTCCGTCTCGACGCTGTTCTCATAGACAATGCGGACCAGCCGTCTCTTCGCGCCCGCAGCCCCGGTCTGATCAAGCCTCTGCTTGTCCAGTTCCAGTTCAGCGTCCGGTTGCCAGACGGTCTCGAAGGGAATGGGCTCCTCTTCCAGTACCACCTGCTCCTGGACCCTGATGACCTGCACCACCATGTTGTCGTAGACTTCGGCGTTCCGGTCGGGGGTGGTATAGTCCTTGCCCACCAGCTCGATGAATTCTTCGTTCAAGACCTGCTCTAGTGTTTGAGCGTGAGTGCGGGCCTTGATCCGTCGGCCATCGGCCAGGATGACTACGGGCTTAGAGCGCTGTATGTAGATCTGCACGCCGGCCGAGATCTGCGTGCCCAGGCGAGGGGTCACCCCGTCCCCAAGATAGAGAAGTATTCCTTCGTCGAACAGCGCTTGCCCCACTGTGGAGGCGGTGGTCTGCACGGTGATGGGGACCAAGCCGTCGCGCACTGTGATGGGCACGGCCCGGACAACCTGTATGCGCACGGGAGGCTGGTGCCAGAGCGCGGAGGGAGCCGCATCGGCCACGTCGAGGGTGTCGTTGGCAGCCAGGGAGTAGTCGAGGCCGACTTCCTCTCTCTCCACCAGGACCCGATCATGTCGGCCAATAGTGACTCCGGCCTCGCGCAAGAGCTCCAGCACGGTGCGAGAGTGGGTATGCAACTCCAGCCTGCGGCCGTCCGCCTCAAGGGCGACGGGCTGGGCCTTTTGAATTACCACCTGCCCCAGGTCCGTCAGCGGCTCGTCCGAAGGAGGAGAGACTATGTCCTCTTCGGAGAGCGGGATGTCTAGCTCATCGAGCAGGGCGCCTACCGTAGTCTGATGGGTGCGGGCAGTGAAGGAGTGGTCGTTGATCACCAGGTGGACCTCAGTCCGTGTGGACAGGTATCCCAGGATCATGCCGTTCCCCGCCAGAAAGATGAGGACGATAGAAGCCAGGCCAGCCCGTGACAGAAGCCGCGTCTCCGGGAGGGGGGTCTTGGTCATCGCATGGTAGTCTTCTTGCCCCGACGAGAGATTGTTGGGCATATCTGCAACCGTCAGATCATGACAGCGAGTCAGCCATGTAGAAGGGGGCGAGTCCTTGCGCTCGCCCCCTGTCTGCTGCGTGAGAAAGCGGTCGTGCAACCTCCTTCGACTCGAACTCCCCGACTTACCAGAGCCAGTTGGCTCCAACCAGGTTGCCCTGCGGCGCCCAGAAGTGACTATTTACCGCTGCTTCCTTCCGGATCTGACGGGGTTCATAGGCTTCTGCCGCGCAGGACCCAGCCTTCAACACCACTTCTCCCCAGCAGTCTCGAGAGGCCCAGAGCCTCAAGGAGGGTTTCGATCCCGCTATAGCGGATTGTGCGGGTACAGGGCACCGCTAGCTCCCCATCTAGCACGACCGCAACCATCAGCCTTGGAGGTAGGAACCAACTCAAGGCGGAGAGGGCGGGATTTGAACCCGCGAGGCTTATCGCCTACACGATTTCCAATCGTGCGCACTAGACCGTACTATGCGACCTCTCCACTCCTGCCCATTATAACATCTAAGGGCAGTCGCTTCAAGTCATTCCAGATGTTGCGCCGGAGACTGGGAGGGGAGCTCTGGAGGCTATCGGAGGTTCTTGACGTCCAGGAAGCTGGATTCGTAACCTTCCCGGAGGTTCCGAACCTCCGGGAAGGGGTCGGCTGGAACTGCCCGCTACCCCATTCGTCTGCGCTAAGCAGCTTCAGAGGGTCCGCATAAGAAAGAGGGTGGACGTTTGATCCACCCTCTTTTCAGGAGGCGATGTCCTCACTGGCTCTGTTTGGCTGCCTCTTCTTCGGCCAGCGTCCTGCGCAGGACCTTGCCCACCAGGGTCTTGGGCAGGCTATCCCTAAACTCGACGTAGTAGGGGATCTTGTACTTGGCCAGTTTGTCTGTGCAGAACTCCCTGATCTCCTCCACGGTGGCGGTCTGACCAGGCTTGAGAACGACCCACGCCTTCACGGTCTCACCCCGCTTGGGGTCTGGGATCCCTGCCACCGCCGCTTCCATGATCTTGGGATGCTCGTACAGCACGTCCTCAACCTCGCGGGGGTAGATGTTGAAGCCGCTGGCGATGATCATGTCCTTCTTGCGCTCAACGATGTAGAAGTAGCCATTCTCATCCATCTTGGCGATGTCGCCTGTGTAGAGCCACCCCTCGCGCAACGCGATGGCGGTCTCTTCCGGCATATTCCAGTACTCCTTCATCACCGTGGGGGACTTGATGGCCAGTTCGCCCACCTCGCTGACTGGCAGCTCCGCTGTCCCTGTATCCAGGTCGACGATCTTGGAATCGATGTCCGGAAGAGGCATGCCGATGCTCCCCTCGACATTCCTGCCGTACATGGGGTTGCAGTGGGTGGCCACGGCCGTCTCAGTCAGCCCATACCCCTCTACCAGCTTGCCGCCGGTCAACTCCTCAAAGGTCTGTTTGACCGAGAGGGGCAGGGGCGCTGACCCGCTGATGCATGCCCTGATGGATTTCACGTCGTACTTGGCGATGTCGGGGTGGGAGTTGATGGCGTTGTACATTGTGGGCACGCCCATGAACAAGGTTGGTTTGTACTTGTTGATGGCCTTGAGCAGGGCGTCTATGTCCCTCGGGTTGACGATGAAGATCAAGGGAGCAGCAATCGTGACGGCCCAGGCCATGGTGGTCACCATCCCGAAGATATGGAAGAGGGGGATGGCTGCCAGGTGGCTTTCGCCAGGTATCCTAACATCGGGAAGCCAGGCAGAGCACTGCTGCACGTTGGCCACTACATTACGATGCAGGATGACCGCTGCCTTGGGAACTCCCGTCGTCCCACCGGTATACTGGAAAAGTGCCATGTCGTCCTTGCTCACGGCGACGTGGGGATCATCTGCCGGGTACTTTTCCAGCAGGTTGTTCATCCAGATGTCGCCCTCTACCAGCTCGACGCGGTGCCCGCCTTTCTTCTCCATCACCAGAGTGAACAAGAACCGGTCCAGGCCTCCAAGGTGCTCCTTGAGGTTGGTGACGATGACGTTCTTGAGCTTGGTCTTGGGTTTGACGTCTCTGACCAGTTGATAGAACATGCTGAGGAGGATGATCGTCTCGGCACCAGAGTCGTTCAGTTGGTGCTCCACTTCGCGGGGCGAGTAGAGGGGACTGGTAGCCACCACCGCCCCACCTGCCTTCAGGATGCCGTAGTAGGCGATCATGAACTGCGGGCAGTTGGGCATGTAGAGAGCAACCCGATCCCCTTTCTTGACGCCCAGATCGATAAGGGCGTTGGCCAGTTTGTTGGCCAGCGCATTGACCTCGGCGTAGGTCAGCTTGGTCTCGCCAAACTTGCCAGGCATGATGCTGGCCAGCGTGTCGGGATACTTCCTGGCGGACTCTTCCAGGAACCAGTGGAGGGGTACGTCTGGGTACTCAAGGGTGTGAGGAACGCCTTCGTCGTAGAACTTCAGCCAGGGTTTCTCCATCTCCATCCTCCTTCCACAACTTACGGGGGGTCACTGCCCTTGAGATCCCCCAAACCATCCCGTAGCCCAGAACCGTGAGCGACCGAAGCCAGCTTGGGCAGGTCCGTCATCATTATAGTTCAAAGCAGAGCGTCCGTCAAGAAGCAGCGACGCTGCGTGGTCGACCCCGAGGAAATAGAGCCTTGGCTACGTTTCTGTTTTGACAGCGTGAGGAGGGTAGGTTACAATGCGAGCGTGAGACACCGAGGCGATGATGGAAGCGAGGCGCACGATGCCTAACCGCCATCCTCTGGTCAAGCTGGCCCGGGAGACGATAGAGGACTACGTGCGTAACAGGCGGGTTCCGCCATCACCTTCGGAAGACCAGTTGTCTCCGGAGATGAAGCAGCAGGGTGGTGTCTTCGTCTCGATCAAGAAGAAGGGTCAGCTAAGGGGCTGCATCGGCACCATCGAGCCTCGGCAGCGAAATGTGGCCAAGGAAGTCATCCAGAACGCCATCTCCGCTGCTACCTGCGATCCTCGATTTGCACCCATCACTGCTGATGAGCTGGAAGACCTGGACATCTCGGTTGATGTCCTCACCACGCCGGAACCGATCGAGAACCTGGACCAACTCGACCCCAAGCGCTACGGCCTGATTGTGCAATCGCTGGCCAACCCGTCGAAGAGGGGCTTGCTTCTTCCCGACCTGCCCAGCATCCGCACAGCGGAAGAGCAATTCCATCACACCAAGGTCTACAAAGCCTGCATAGTGGACGAAGACGAGCCAATTCAGATGTACCGCTTCGAGGTGGTCCGCTATGAGTAGGGCTGA
>DATEXS010000115.1:0-19231 GCA_035256725.1 Anaerolineae bacterium | reverse complement strand
ACAGGACATCTCCTTGAACCCCTCCGAGATCTCCGGCATATGCGGACGGCTACTGTGCTGCCTGGGATACGAGGACGACTACTACCGGGAGGTCAGGAAGCTGCTGCCCGAAGTCCGCGATATCGTCAAGACAGCACAAGGGTCTGGAGAGGTGAAGGCCGTCAATGCCCTGAAGCAGACCGTGACTGTCGAGCTCAAGAATGAAGTGACGGTCGAGGTATCGGCCGAGGAGATACTCGACGTCACCGGGCAGAAGGCCACGCGGAGACGTTGACGCGGCCCAGGAAGCGCCAGTCAGGCAGCATCTGCCGGGCCTCGTCGACTGGCCAGATCCCTCAAGCGCTCCACGGACCGTTCCGGCACGGTGACTTCACCCAGGCTCTGAGCTGCCCCATCGTCGTACCCGTGGAAGTCGGATCCTCCCGTGGCAATCAGCCCGTGTCGCTGTGCCAACCGCGCCAACATACGGCTTTCATCAGTCGAGTACCTGGGGTAGTAAGCCTCTAGACCTACGAGACCCGCAGTCACCAGTCTGGGGACTATCTCTTCGCGCCGCCAGGGGTGAGCAAGCACCGGTAGTCCGCCTGAATCCGCGATGATTCTCAAGGCCTCTTCGGGGCTGAGCTTATAGCGCGCCACATAGGCCGGCCCCCTGAGCCCGATGTAGCGGTCGAACGCCTCATCGATGCTGCCCACAAAGCCCGAATCACGGAGTGCCCGGGCGATGTGGGGCCGTCCAAAAGCAGAGGTGTCGCCGGCGATGCGCACCACTCGTTCCCACGACACCGGCATGCCCATGCCCGCCAATCTATCGACCATTCTCCAGGCTCGCTCACGACGGGCATGGCGCAGTACCCCGAGCTTGTCTCGGAGGGCTGCATCGTGGTGGTCGAGGTAGTACCCCAGGATATGTATTTCCTGATCTCCCTGCTCTGCGCTGAGTTCGATCCCAGGGATGACCTCCAGCCCTGTCCCTGCCGCAGCCTCTGCCGCCTCGTCCAGGCCATCAGTTGTGTCGTGGTCCGTGATAGCAATGGCGATGAGGCCCTTCTCCACCGCTGCTTGGACCACCTGGGCCGGCGAGAGAACTCCGTCTGAGGCGGTAGTATGGATGTGAAGATCCACTCTGCCCATCTCAGCAGGTCCTGCCCAACCGCTCCAGCAGGGTATCTTTGACTTCTGGGATAGGTACTCGAGTCTGCTCCATGCTATCCCGATCACGTACGGTCACGGCATGATCATCCGGACTTTCCATATCCACGGTGATGCAGAAGGGGGTGCCGATTTCGTCCTGCCTCCTATAGAGCCTCCCAATGCTGGCCGTATCGTCGTAGACCGTCATCATGTGCATTCTTAGCTGCGAGGCGATATCCTTGGCCAGCGCTACCAGTTCGGGCCTGTTGCGCAGCAGCGGGAACACGGCCGCCTTCACAGGTGCCAGTTCTGGATGGAAGCGGAGTACGACGCGCTTTCTCTTCAGCACTCTCTCCTCGTCATACGCATCGACCAGAAAGGCCAACGCGGCCCGATCAATCCCGCCGGACGGCTCGATGATATAGGGAACCAGGTGGGTGTTGGTCTCCTCGTCAAAGTAGTTCAGTTCCCTGCCGCTCTGGGCACTGTGCTGGCGCAGATCGAAATCGGTCCGATTGGAGATCCCTTCTAGCTCGGCCCAACCAAAGGGAAACAGGTACTCGATATCGTGCGTGGCCTTGGCGTAGTGAGCCAACTCCTCCCCCTCGTGCTGCCTGAGCCGCAGACGCTCGCGCCGCATCCCGTAGCTCAGATACCAGTCGAACCGTTCCTGCACCCAACGCTGATGCCACTCCTCGTCTGTACCGGGCTTGACGAAGAACTCTATCTCCATCTGTTCGAACTCTCGGGTGCGGAAGGTGAAGTTCCGAGGCGTGATCTCGTTCCGAAACGCCTTCCCTATCTGGGCCATACCGAAGGGCAGCTTCTTGCGAGACACCTCCAGGATATTGGCGAAGTTTACGAACATGCCCTGGGCGGTCTCTGGTCGAAGATAGGTCAGAGAGGCATCATCTTCTACCGGCCCCAGGAACGTCTTGAGCATCAGATTGAAAAGTCGGGGCTCGGTCAACTCCCCACCGCACTCGGGGCAGATACCATCCTGGACCTGATCGGACCGGAAGCGCCTCTTGCAGCTCTTGCAGTCAACCAGGGGATCTGTGAAGCTCTCTATGTGTCCACTGGCCTCCCAGACCCGCGGATGCATCAGAATCGCCGCATCCAGGCCGACCATGTCATCCCTCCGGTGGACAATGTCACGCCACCAGACATTCTTGATGTTGCGCTTCAGTTCCACGCCGAAGGGCCCATAATCCCAGGACCCACCGATGCCACCGTATATCTCGCTACTCTGAAAGATGAAGCCCCGCCTCTTGCACAGTGAAACGATGTCGTTCATATCTACCGCGATCTTCTCGTCAAGCATTACACCTCTCCACGGATAAAAGACGGATCCCTACGATCGTCACCACGCCCTGCACCGGGCCTACCGACACTCGGAGCTAGACTCCAGTCACTCCCCCGGCGTCGAGTCTGGTCGCCTGCCGCCGCAAAGCGTCCATAAAATCTGCGGAACCCAAGCCGCGCTCCAACAGGTGGACGATGTACGCTCGCAGCAGGCTCTCTAACTCGAAGTGGGCACGCCTGTCAATTCTGAGTCGGCGGCACATCTCGTAATCCTTGGTCTGGAGGTAGCGCAGAGTGGCTAGCGACTGGGAGGAAACCTCGCGGCAATTCCGTTCGCCCTGACCACAGGGGAGACAGAGCACGCCCCCCTCGGCCGGTCCGAAGAAGGCCCCACCCTCCTCCAAAGCTTTCGCGCAGCGAACACACTGAAATAACTCCGGACGATAGCCCACGTAATCAAGCAACCTCAGATCGAAGTATCGGAGCACCAGATCGATATCCTGTGACTCTCCCAACCAGAAGAGCGAGTTGAGCAGAAGATCGAACAGGCACCTGTTCTCCTCCCCTTCCTCCGTGAATCTGTCCACCAACTCGGCCAGGTAGTAGGCATGGCTGGTCCGCTCCAAATCCACCCTCAGAGGCAGAAACGCGTTGACTGTGTCGGCCTGTGTGACCAGATCAAGACTCTTCCCCTTGGCGATGAGGAGTCTGCTGTGAGTGAACAACTCGACGTGTCCCGCCTTTCGACTGGTGGGTTTGCGCACCCCCTTGGCCAGCACTCTGATCTTTCCCAGACCTGGCGTGTACAAAGTGAGCAGCCTGTCGGCCTCGCCGAAGGTTTGCCTGCGCAGGACGATGGCTTCCGTTCGATACAGCCTCTGCCTGGAAGCACCTGACATCAGCCCCCCCGCACCGTGTTGTAGCGATAGGGCCGTGCCCAGTTTTTCTCCATCTTCCGTTGATACAACTCCTCGGCATCAACTCCCAGGGCAGACAGCAAATGCAGGATGCGGATAATAGCGTCCACCAACTCCTCGCCGACCTTGTCCAGCTCGGAACCTTTCTTGTACGCATCGGTGGCCTCAGAGACCTCGGTGTGGATGAGGGCCAGCATCTCCCAGATGCGCTCTGGACTGGCCGAGAACCCCTTGGCGTCGGCCATCTCGCGCACCTCCATCATCTTTATGTTGAGCCCTTCAGCCTCCATCTCCGCAGCCCCTTCCCCCTTCACACCGCGGCGCGCCGGTCTCTCCCACTGCGCCTAACAATCGTGCTGTCAAGTGGCTAGTCCGTCTCCTTCAGGATAGCAGTGACTTCTGGACCGAGCGCTCCACCTGGGTCGACCTATCAACAACGCGTCCGCGCGTCCGTAGAGCGGCCAACGTCAGTACTACCGCACCCACAGAGCTCATGGTCGGTAGGGCACAGATTGGCCCAGCGGCTGGCTCTCCTTCCGCAACCGGTCGCCAAGCGGGCATCGAGCCATCCCCCACCTTGCGCAGTCCAGAACCGTCCGCGCCCACGACAAAAAGCTCTTTGGCTTCTCCCTCGCCGACAGCCACCGCGACACGATCGCCCTCTGGCGACCAGCTCACCTCCGGAGCTTGTCCCTCGGCGATGACGACCAGGCTGCCGGCCCGATCCATGACGTAGACCTGACCACGCCCCTCCTCCGCCGAGGTGAACAGCAGTAACGAGCCATCAGGGGACCACCTGAGCTCGCTGTTCCACAGGTCCCCGAAGACCTCATCCGAGAGGAGCATCGACTCACCTTCGCCAGGGTCCACCGTCATCACCCGGAAGGCGCTACCCTCCGCCCACACCAGGGCAGCTATCCTCTCCCCGTCGGGAGACCAGCGAGGCCAGAAGCCGGCCTGATCGAAGGACTGCTTAGTTTCCTGGGCATCAACATCGGCGATTCTCAAGCTGGGATCCTCCCCGCCCATGAAGGGCTGGCCGCTGTCCCTGTAGACAAGCTCGTGACTGTCGGGAGACCAGTCAAAGCTGTCGGCAGAGTAAACAAGGTCGGGGATTTCCCACACGCTGTTTCCCTCAGCGTCCACGATGACGATGAAGCCCTCCATCTCCAGGCCCGCAACGTACACAGCGATGAACTGCTCATCGGCAGAGTAAGCAACACGCAGGATAGGCCACAAGCCGCTTATCCAACGCTGCGTCACCAGGACCTTTCCGGTGCCGTCCTTCAGACTGTATGTGTTCAGGCTCTGCTCACTCCCCTCTTCGCCAAAAGTGAAGTTGCTGACGTACAAAATACGCTGGCTATCGGAGGACCAGACGGGAGCATAACCCTCGCCCACCTTGGCCAAGTCACGACTCTCCAGCTCCAGCACATAGATCACTCCGCGCTCTTCGTCGAGGGGACCACCTGCAACCAGCAGCAATCTCTGACCGTCTGGTGACCACTCCAGGCTGGAGAAGCCCTGGGCCTCCGCCAGTTGTTTCGTTTCCCCACTTTGAACGTCCGCGAGCCAGACGGCGCCGCCTGAGCCCAGATAGGCTATTTCATCTGGTGCCTGGGCAGAGACCGGAAATGCTCCCCACGCAGCCGCCACCAGAGGTGTGACCAGCAAGATGACCACAGAAGCCCACACTCTGGCCCTTTTTTCGACACCATAGCTTGACTCCGCCATGCCGAGCAACCCTCTCCGCTTTTGCTAGTGCCTATCGGTCAAAACCCTACGTCGTTGCCTCTTAAGTTCACTGCGCCGTCGCTTTTCATCCAGCCGCCCCTCGCGCGAGGCCAGCGTAGGTTTGGTGAGGCGCCGCTGGCGTGGAACCCTCAAGGCACCGCGCATGAGGGTTCGGAACCGCTCCACTACTTCCTCGCGGTTTCGCAGTTGGCTGCGACTGGACCGAGAAACGAGGTGGAGAATGCCGTTCTTGTCCACGTATGGCGCCAGCTTGCGGAAAGCCGTCGCGCGCCGCCGCTCGCTCAAGCTCGGCGAGTGGGCCAAGTCGAACAGAAGCTCCACCCGGGTCTCCGAGCGGTTGGCGTGTTGGCCACCAGGCCCACCGCTGCGCGAGAAGCGAAAGCTTAGCTCGCTCGAGGGGATCCCCGTTCTGCTGGTGATCCAGACCACGCGGTCGCCATCTCCAACCACGCCTGCACCTATCCCTCCAGGTAGTCCTCTCGGGGCGGGCAGAAGACGTCCAGGACCAGCGCATCCTCGACCGTTATGGCCTGGTGAGGCATGTTGCCAGGGATATAGTAGCTATCTCCCGCCTCACAGGTGCGGGTCTCTTCCCCAATGGTCAGTTGCATGGCGCCCCGCAGCACATAGCCCACCTGATCGTGGGGATGACTGTGCGTTGGCATCTCTGACCCTGCCGCCAGCGTAAACTCGGCCAAGAGCATCTGTGGGCCGTGTCCCAAGGTCCTCCGCCGGACGCCTGGTACCATTTCGACCTGCTCTGCGCGTTGACCTTGAACGAACATCCACCCAGAAGCCATCTCTCTCCCCCATCTACCTGATCCACCGCGGGGCTTCCGCCCGGATGCACATGGCACTCACAACACGCGCTCTCACCCGGTGCATGCTGCGTCACCGAACGGGTTCCGGTTGTCTCGCGGTCTCTTGATGAATATACCCCACCACCAGCTCCTGCGGCAAGCCATCATCACCTCCACGTGGAGACAACAAGGAGGGCCATGTTGGCCGCCGCGGTCCATCCGCAGAGAAGGGGGCATCTACTGGGCCGTGCCGTCGGCTAGGGCACCGTTGTGAGGAAGGGCTTTCCATCCTGCCGACAGAGGATCTGAGCGACGTGACGACCGGAGTACAGACATCCGAGCACCCCACCACCGGGCATCACCCACTGACCGGCCATGACAAAGTGGTCCAGGCCAGGCAACGTCCTTCCCACCGTGGTGGTTATCACGTCGGGAGTGGGCAGCCAACCCATATAGGCACCCTTCCAGTTGCGTGTGTAGCGCCAAGTGGTATAGGGCGTAGCCACATCAGTCATCTCCACCTGACGTGAGATCCCCGGGTAGTGAGACTCCAGCCTCCGCAGCACCTCTTGGGCCACGCGATCTTTCTCCGCAGCGTACGCCGGAAGGTCGCGATGCGACCTGTTCCAATGGTCCCACTCTGTCTCGAAACTGACCTGGACCACCGTCTTGCCGGGCGGCGCGAAGCGCTCGCTATAGTTGAAGATGCGCAGAGCGATGCCCTCGATTTCCTCCTGGCCCACTCTGAACGGCTTGTCCAGCCTGATGATGCTTAGCCACGGCTCATCGCTGAACTGACGGGCCACACCGTAGCTGACCATGACCGCGGGCCGGATCAACTGCCACTTCCCGTACATGGTCTCGATCTTGTTGTTCACGTACCGCCCGCCGAGCATCTTGAAGATGGTACTGTGCCCATCTGCCGCGGATACCACGACGTCGGCGCGGTGCTCAGTGCCGCCGCTCAGGCGTACCCCCACCGCCCTGTCCTCCTCCACAAGTACGTCCTCCACCGTGCTACCGTACGCGACCGCCCCACCGAGCTCCTGGTAGCGCTTCTCAATGGGCAACACAAACCCAGACGATCCTCCCTCCAGCAAGCCCATCTGCCGATCTGGCAGCATGCCCAGGAGCATCAGCAGGAACCACACGGGCACCTCGGGCAGGAACATGCTCTCCAGCACAAAGCGGAGCCACGGGTCTCCAGCCTTGGCAGCAAACTTCTCGACTGGCTTGCGGTGTTTCCCGACCAAGTACCTCACGAGAGGCCTCATCTGCCACAGCATCTTCACCCAGTCCAACGGCCCCATAACCTCCGGCGGGCTACCCATGCCCACGCTGCCCAAATCAAGGCCGCCGGTTGCCCGCGCGCCCAGAATCAGCTCGTCGACCAGAGTTGCATCCCCCGGGGAAAGCGCTTTCAGGTCGTCGGCGAGCTGATCCAGATCCGCGGTGACCATCAGACTTCGGCCACTCTCCTCGTCGAAAAAACGGGCGTACGTCTGCATCGCGATGAAGTGGTTCGCCTGGGCCGTGCCCAGCTCACTGTACATGTCGTAGACCGTCGAGCCAGGTTTACAGTTCATGATGAAGTGTATGCCACCGTCGACAAGATACCCGTTGCGCTTCCAGCAGGCCGCCACTCCTCCCGGCGCGGTGTGGTGCTCGAAGATGCGCGTGCGATAGCCGTTCATCTGCAGGTAGCAGCCGGCAGACAGGCCGGCGAGGCCAGCACCGATGACTATGACTGACTTTTCAGTCATACTCCCTGCCCCGGGGTCTTGCCGCCCTTCCCCGCCGCATGCCCTGCCCGATCACTCCCCCGATGGCCTTTGCCTGCGCCCGCTTCGCGGGCGCGCGCGGCCCTGACCCAACCACCGGGCGGTCCTCCGCCCACGCGCAGCTACCACAGGCCATCTTCTCGCTCCTCGGTGAGCATGACCAGTATTGCCGCCTCGTTGCCGGTGACGAAATGCCGCGCCTTCGCCTCCGGATACTGGTGCTCAACCATCAGGTACCCCACCAGCACCTCACGAAACAAATCCCGCTTGCCCTCGAGGGGCAACGAGAGCACCCGTTGCAGGTCTCCCTTCATCTCCAGGTAGACACACCTGGGGTCTTCGCTTGAGCCGCTTTCTTGGCATGGCGAGTGTGGCATGTGGACATCCCTGGCTAGGACGGGTAAGCGCATGGTACTCCAGATCCTCACAAGGAGCAATGCCAACTGCCGCTGCCCACTGCACATCGATTGTGGCCACTCACCTTATCTCCAGGTCATTGCGCATGATGCGGCTTTCCCGCTGCATCATGACCGTGAGCCAAAAAGAGAATCTGCTTCGCAACGAGGTGCCCGACAGAGTCGGCCGCCGACCATACGTTGGCAGGGAGGTCCGCCACGTCTGGCACTCCCGGCGAGCTCGGGAGCCACTTGACAGCACCTGAGAAACCGGGTAAGATAGTGTATAGCTAGATATACACGGAGGCCATGATGAGAAAAGACAAGAACATCATGATACGTGTATCCAAGGAAACGCACACCGCGTTCAAGAAGAAAGCCGCGGCTGAGGGAACGACCATGAGCAAGGTCATTCGCGAGGTGGTGGGGAAGTACTTGAACGGAGAATTGGAACTCACCCCCGGCGACTAGCAGACTCTCTTTGTGGCATCCAAAGGTTCCGGTAGGGGCATGGAACTACACAGCCACGGGCTAGCGCCAGTAGGCAAGACCCGTTAGCCAACCACAGTCGCCGCGCAGCGCGGTGAATCTGATGGCAAAGCTGCAGCGGCGATCTGTGGGAACGGCCAGGTTGCAGGATCGATGATAGATTATCTTCGCATTAGTTCGCAGCTCACAACAATCTCTGTGGTACTCACCCTTCCGCTATGAGGGGCCGAGCCAGCAAGGGACACCCTTGGACGGCGGCTCGGTGTGTGCGCAGGCGCATCAGGAGGTGAACTGTGAGTCCCAGGTTGAGGGCAAACGTCACTCAGCTCAGTATGGTGTCGGGAACCGAGCAGGTTGACGCGGGGGACACAGGCCTGGTGGAGTCGTCCCCCGTCATCCCTTCGGGAGCAGGCAAGGGCAACCTCTACCTGCTGGTTCGTGTGAGCGGTGAGCCTGCGGGCAAAACGCACATTCACAGAGAGCTGATCCACATCCTCGGCGAGGAGTACTCACGGGTGCCTGGTGGTGTCACCAACGGCATCCGGAAGGCCATCAGGGCCGCGAACGACTACCTGTACCGGCGCAACCTGGAAGCCTTGCCCCTGTGGCAGAGGATGGGCGAAACCTGCTGTGCCGTCCTAAGAGGAAATGATCTCTACATAGGCTTGGCGGGCGAGGCTAAGGTCTATGTACTCGAGCATCAGCAGGTTAGAGTCTTTCCTCCTCTCGGCGAAGACCACTCCACTGACGCCCTGAAGCCAGAACGGCATTGTCCCACACCCTTGGGGGTAGAGCAGTCACTCACCGACGTCGCGTGCTTCCACTGCAAGATCGAGGAGGGCAGCCTCATTGTTCTGGCCTCCGGGGGCCTGTCCGAGGTGGCTACCGAGGTTCGGCTCTCCAGAGCCGGCCGAGCAGGAGCCAGGCACCTGGCAGACACACTGACTTCGCTGGCCCAACGCACTGATCTCTCCGCCCTGCTCATCGACATCCGCGCCGCGGAGAGCACAGCCATGCCCGAGTCCGCTCCCTTGCTGCGCCGAGACCGACGTGCACTGCCCAAGCCCGACCGGATCAGGACACGCGAGAAACCGAAGAAGACGTCACACACCTCCCCACCTGTGAAGGGCATTGCGGCTGGCTTTCTGGCCCTGTTGCTGGCGTTGGGGGCCCGAATCTTGATCTTCTTCGCCGACTTGGCGCGGAGAATACAGGCCTTCTTCTCGTGGCTAGTCTCCAGTGGATTGCTGGGGAAACTCGGCCGGGCAATCCGGTCGGGATCTGTGGCCCTCCTACAAGGTCTCGGCACACTCACCAGACGCATGCTGCCGGAGCCAGAACCCAGCATTACTACCGCGGAAGTGGGCCACGTCCAGCGCATCAGAGGGGTCACCCAGACACAGAAGAGTTCGCGCTTGCCGCTGCTGCTGGTCCTCGGCCTCGTGGCCATTGTGGCCGCGGTCTCTATCGGCCTGGTGATGCGCACACATTCATCCAACGTGCAGTTCTCCCAACTGATGCAGGAAGCGCAGGCGGCCCTGGACTCGGCTCTGGACAGCCAAAACCATGGGGAGAAGGCAGAGCAGTTGGCGCAGGCAAGCGAGCTCGTAGCCGTGGCCTTGCAGATCAAACCTGCCGACCCCGAAGCGTCAGCACTCCAGGACAAGCTGTTTTCTGTATCGGACGAGGCCAACCGAGTCACGCGCCTGGGATTTTCGGCCCATGTTCCTCTCGCCAAGGCAGCAGGCGCACAGTCTCGGGTGTTACTCCACGAGAACGAAATCTTTGTGCTTGACCCGGGAGCTCGCGAGCTCCGCGGCTACCAGTTGGATGAGAGCGGCGGTATCGAAGAATTCGCCGGAGGTGCGCTCCTGCTGAGCCCGGACAAAGGGCCAGCCGGCCTGGACATCCAGGAGATTGCGGACCTAGCCTGGATTGAACCAGGCAGTGGGCGAGAAACGGGCAATCTCCTGCTTCTGGTCAATGGGACATCCCTGCTGCAACTAAATGGGGCCCGTGACTTCGAGTCCGTTTCCGCAGCCGATGCCGAGATCTGGGATGATCCTCGACTCATCACTGGCTATTCTGGCTATCTCTACGTTCTCGATGCTCAGGGGGATCGCATCCTCAAATATGCCCCTACGGAGGGCACTTATGATAGCCTGCCCCTCAGCTACTTTCAGGAGGGCAACGTACCCGACCTGGAGAACGCCCTGGACATGGCCATAGATGGCTACATCTTTGTCCTGGCTGGCCAAGACATTCTCAAGTTCTCCGGCGGGATTAGTGAGACCTTCGCCATCACTGGGCTCGAAGGCCAGGAGTTGCGGAACCCAGTCGCTATATTCACCTCACCCGACACGCAGCATCTGTACGTCGCCGACGCCGGTGAGGGACGCATAGTTCAACTCACCAAGGAAGGCGCGTTTGTCGGCCAGTTCCTTCCGCCGAGGCAGGACGGCGAGGCCTTCTCGGATCTCTGTGACCTGGCTGTCGACGAAGCGCGGGGCAAACTCCTGGCCCTGACGGCAGATGGCCTGTTCGTGGCTTCCATCCATCAGCCACCCTCCACAATCCAGTAGGCGGGAGACCAACTGCAGCGGCCACAGTGGCAGGTGTCGCCCCGCGCCAGGGCCAGCGGCGTCAGCCACTAGATTGGACCGCCCGGTCACGGTGGCCCAAGCAAGGTTTGCTCGGCTTCCGCTCAATATGATAGAATCCTCGCGTGACCTACGTTCTGGGTATCGAGACCTCATGTGACGAGACGGCAGCCGCCGTCGTCCAAGATGGCCGGGAGATTGCCTCCAACGTCGTAGCCTCACAGGCCAGGATTCACGCGCAGTACGGCGGGGTCTTTCCGGAGATTGCATCAAGACAACACATTCTGCACATCGTGCCCGTTGTGGAGCAGGCCCTGGCCGAAGCAGGTCTCAGACTTGGCGAAATCGACGCTGTCGCCGTGACCTACGGGCCTGGCCTGGCGGGGTCTTTGCTGGTGGGGGTGAACTTGGCCAAGGGTCTGGCGCTGGCGGCGGGGTTGCCCCTCGTTGGCATCAACCACCTGGAGGCCCATATCTACGCCAACTGGTTGGAGCCAGACCGGCAAATACAATTCCCCCTGATCTGCCTGCTTGCCTCAGGAGGGCACACCAACCTCGTGCTGATGCAAGGCCATGGCCTGTATACTCCCGTGGGACAAACCCTGGATGATGCAGCGGGTGAGGCCTTCGACAAAGTTGCCAGGTTACTGAGCCTCGGATACCCAGGAGGCCCGGAGATAGAGAGGGCGGCCGAGAAGGGAGATCCAACGGCCTTCGACCTGCCGAGGGCCTGGCTGAAGGACACCCACAACTTCAGCTTCAGTGGGCTGAAGACTGCGGTCCTGTATCTGGTCCGTGAGCACGAGCCTGCTGATGACCTGCCCGTGGCCGACCTGGCGGCGAGCTTCCAGGCGGCTGTGGTAGAAGTCCTGGTCGAGAAGACAAGACTGGCCGCCGGGGAGTATGGAGTTAGACAAGTCCTCCTGGCGGGAGGAGTAGCAGCCAACGGCCCGCTCCGGAAGCAGATGGCGGAGCACATCCCAGTGCCCGTGGTGTATCCTTCTCCCATACTATGCACCGACAACGCGGCCTGTGTGGCGGCGGCGGGCTGGTTCAGGCTCCAGGCCGGCGACCTTGCCGACTGGGACCTGGACGTGGTGCCTGGCTTGGCACTTTCGCATCAGCTTCACAACTAGATCGAAGCCCTTGCTGTATCCAGTCGCGGGGCCCCGTGGAACACACCACTCTCAAGAATGCGTACAATAACGCAAGGAGCGACGCCAGCCGATATCTGGCGCCCAGGGAGTGGATCTCCTGGCTGATCCTCAGCCTTCGCTTCCTGGCCCTGACCCTAGCAGTCCTCCTGTCTTTCATCGATCGCTCCCAGACCGGCGTCATCGTCCCCATCACCCACATCACCCTGGCCGCGGTCGCCTACAACGTGGCACTGGTGGCTCTAGCGAGGTACGTGGGCTGGCTTCGACAGACACTCAACGTCCTGGTCATCGACACCCTCTTCACCACCGCAGCAGTCTTCCTGACCGGCGGCTATCATAGCGGTTTCTTCATCGTCTACTTCTTCATCGTGACGGGGGCTGCCTTCTACCTGAACCTGGTGGCCGTCACCCTCGTGTCCATAATCCTTGGCCTCATCTACATAGGGGCGTGCTTTCTCAACCCAGCTGGCATCGGAACAGCGAACGCGACATTCATTCTCGCTGGAAAGGTAGTTCTCCTCCTCCTGGTTGCCCTCTTGTGTGGCCTGCTCTTGGAGCAACTGCGCCGCGAGCACTCCGAGACCGAGCGCGAGCGCGCCCTCTCTACCCGTCTGACTGCTCTCAACGATCTGTTTCAGCAGTTGACCGCTAGCCTGGAACTGGAGCAGACGCTCAAGACAGTCGTTGACGCCTCCCGGCGTTTCCTGGATGCAGACGTCACCCTTGCTCTGCTCCGCCGTGAGGACGGCACGGGTTTGGACATAGCCACCAGCAGCGGCCTGGGGACGGAGGTTTCTCCGGATGGATTCACCCTGGACAGAGAATCGATGGAACGCTTTCTGGCCATCGAAGGACCGTATTTAGCCGAGGATGCGCCCGCCACGGCCACCTCCTTTCGGCACCTTCTGCAATCCGAGGGGATAGACTCTCTGGCCGTGGTCGGCCTCCCTCTGGACCAGGAGAAGCTGGGCGTCCTCTGCACAGGAAGGCGCTCGTCTCAACCCTACTCCGAAACCGATATGGCTTTCCTCAAGGCCCTCGCTCAGGAAGCAGCGCTCGCCATCCGCAATGCGCGGCTGTACGAGAGAGAGCGGGAGCAGGTGCAGAGGCTTCAAACCCTGGAGGCGCTTCAGGCCAGTTTCGTCTCCGTCGTGTCACACGAACTACGCACGCCACTGACCTGCATCAAGACCTCAGTGGACATGCTCGAAGACACGTCCCCTGGAGCTCTGCCCGAGGTCCGCGAGGAGCTTCTCCACACCATCAGCCATCATACCTCGCGCCTGGAGACCATCGTCGAGGATCTCTTGGATGCCACCAGGCTGGAAGCAGGCCAACTTACGCTCTCCAAGCAGCCCACCGACGTGCGCCTGCTCGCTGACAGGACAATCAGAGCCTTCGCCCCCCTGATCGAGAACAAGAAGCAGTCGATCCGGCTAGACCTCCCGGAGTCCCTCGACCCAGTGCTTCTCGATCGACATCGTTTCGAGCAGGTGCTGACCAACCTCATCTCCAACGCCCACAGGTTCGCGGGCAAAGGAGGCCATATCGGCGTTCAACTGAACGCCGACGACGATCAGATGCACCTGACCGTCAGTGACGATGGCCCCGGCATCCCGCTAGACCAGCAGCAGCAGATATTCGAGAAATTCTATGTAGTGGCCGATGGGCGCCAGCAGAGGGGAGTGGGCCTGGGTTTGTACATCACTCGGCAGCTCGTGGAACTGCACGGTGGACGCATCTGGGTGGAGAGCGAACCCGGCAAGGGCAGTGCCTTCCACGTCACGATCCCCAATAGTCGAGCCGACCCATCATCTGACCTGTAGAGTTCCAGCCTGCGGACACGACGCGGGTGCAGTCGAGGTTAACCGTGAAAATCCTCATCGTGGATGACGAGCCGGACGTCGTCAAAGTGGTACGGATGAGCTTTCAGGTTCAGGAGCCAACCTGGGAGGCGGTTGCCGCCTATGACGGAGAAGACGCATTGGCCGTCTTTGAGAAAGAGCAACCGGATCTGGTCTTGCTCGACGTCATGATGCCGGAGATGAGTGGCTTCGACGTGCTCCAGGAGTTGAGGCTTTTCTCGGATGTGCCTGTCATCATGCTCACCGCCAAGGACGACGAGATAGACAAGGTTATGGGTCTCAACCTCGGCGCCGATGACTACATCACCAAACCGTTTGGCCACCTGGAATTGCTGGCCCGAGTCAAGGCTGTCCTTCGCCGAGCACAGGGAATACCCTTGACCCACGAACTCCCCTTCAGTAGCGGAAGGGTCCACGTGGACTTCGAAAGACGGCAGGTCACTGTCGGAGGAGAGCCGGTATCCCTTACCGGCACCGAGTATCGGCTACTGTATCACCTCGTGCGCAACGCTGGCCAGGTCCTGCCGCACGAGACCTTGCTCGCGCGCGTCTGGGGGCGCGAGTATACTGACGAGATCGACTACCTTAAGGTCTACGTCAGCCGGCTCCGCAACAAGCTAGAGCAGGACCCTCACAATCCCGAATACATCCTCACAGAGTACGGCTTAGGCTACTGGTTCAGAAAAGCCTAGCCTAGGCGTGCCCTGGCTTTTACCTAATGTTTACTACCCTTAACCCTCGCTGTAACCCTTCTGTTGTATCATGGTATCAGAGGGAGTATCGCTGCATTCATTCGAGGATTGGAGATACCATGTCGCGTGGTGAGTTCCAGCGAACCGCCATGGCGATCGCCTTGATCATGGTTGCGGTCGCTGCGGCAGCTGCCGCTATGTCGTTCTTTCTGATTCGCTAGCTTGTGGTATGACTGTGGGCCAACACGCCATCATTCGTGAGATGAACGTACGATGTTAGCGTTTGTGCTCAGTGGGGGAGGCAACCGCGGGCCTCTGGAGGTAGGCGCTCTCCAGGTGTTGCTCGAGCACGGCATCGTGCCAGACATGCTCGTAGGCAGCTCAGCCGGGGCCATTAACGCTGCCTTCCTGGCCGTAGATCCCACTCCTGAGACGGCTTGTGAGCTCACCAGGCTGTGGGTCAAAGCCCGCGACGAGCACATCTTCCGGGGCAACCGGCTCACCATGCTCTGGCGGTTCCTCACGGGTAAGGACAGCCTGCACAACAACAAGAACTTGCGCCGGATGGTGGCGGAGAATCTACCTGACGGATTTGAGTCCTTCGCCGATGTGCAACGCGTCAGGCTCTACATAGTAGCCACCAGGCTAGAAACCGGCGAGCCTCGCGTCTTTGGGTATGATCCCGAAGACCAGCTGTTGGATGCGATCATGGCCAGTACGGCTCTCCCGCCCTTCTTCCCGCCCTGGCACTATGAAGACGAATTGCTGGTGGATGGCGGAATCGCCGCTGATCTGCCTGTGACGGTCGCTGTGGAGCAGGGGGCAGAGGAGGTGTATGCCCTCCACCTGGTGGACGCGCCGCCAAGGGCCACTCAGCTAAGCGGTCTGCTCACCATCGCTGAGCAGACCATCAACACAATCCTGGCTCGCCAGCAACAGCTTGAGCTGGCGGAGTCGGAGAGTCTGAGAGATGTGAAGTTGCACTACGTCCCTCTCACCGGGTTCTACGGCATCCCCCTCTCTGACTTGAGCCAGACCGAGCAGATGGTTGAGTCTGGACGACAGCAGATGCAGGAGTACCTCCGGGCGCACGGAGGGGTCTCTGAGGAAAAGAAGCCCTCTTCTCTCCGTGAGGCCCTGCGGGCAGGTCTCCGCAGTGCTCTTAGAGGGTTGGCACATCTGCCCATCGCCCGTTGGACTCTTGACCAGAAGCCAAAGGAGATCTCAAGGTCAATTGAGCTGAGATCATAGACGAGGAAAACAGTCATGGGCAAGATCGCCGTGGTCACCGACAGTGTCGCCTGTGTGCCACCGGACTTGGAGAAGAAGTACGACATCCACGTGGTCCCATTCCACGTAATCTGGGATGGCGCCGACTACCGGGATGGGGTCGATCTCACACCGGCGGAGTTCTACCGCCTCTTCGGGCAGAATAAGTCCTACCCCACCACTTCGCAGCCTTCGCTGGCAGATTTCGTGCGGACCTACGCTCAGCTCAGCGAGACGTATGAGGGCATTGTCTCCATCCACGTCCCTGCAGAGTTGACCGGCGCCGTCGGCCTAGCCCGCACTGCTGCTCGAGAGGCCGCAACGGTGCCGGTGGTGGTGGTGGACTCCCGCTTGGCCACCATGGCAGAGGGGTTTGTGGTTTTGGAGGCAGCCCGGACGGCGGCTGCCGGCGGCACTCTCAACGAGGTGGTGGCCACAGCCGAGTCGATGATACCCAGAGTCCACTTCTACGCCACCCTGGACGACCTCAAGCATCTGCATCGTGGTGGTCGCATCGGCGAGGCAGCGACGCTGCTCGGCTCCAAGCTCAGGATCAATCCCGTCTTGAGCCTGGAGAATGGAAGGGTCAGGGTCTTCAGCGTGGTCAGAACCAGGCGCACAGCGGTGGACAAGATGCTGGAGATGATGTGCGAGCAAGTCGGGGAGCGTCCGCTGCACGCCTCTGTGTTCCATGGCGACGCTCTAGCGGAGGCAGAGCGCATCGCCGAGGAGATCCAATCGCGCTTCCACTGCGTGGAGTTCTACATCACTACCTTCACCCCCGTGATGGGCGCCCACACCGGCCCAGGGGTTATCGGCCTTGCCTTCTATGCCGAAGAACCCGACGTCCCGGCACCAGCCGATGAGAGGAACGGCGGCAATCGCCTCGGCTTCCTGAGCCGCTCGCTGTCCCTCTGAGGCTTCGTCCAGACCCCGCCTCTACTTGCGAGCCAATCTGCAGTCTTGCCCGCCGACAGATCGTCAGACCTTCTCCATGCCGGCGAAGCCAGCCAGGCAACGCTTCAAGCCCACGCCGTCGAAGATGACCGTGACCTCTTCGTCATCGCTCAGGGTCTTGCTGTTGAGGACTACCCCTTCTCCGAACTGTGGATGGCGAACGCGATCGCCGTCATGGAACTGCGACGTCCTGGTCCGCTCCAGAGGAGGTGAGGGCTGTTCTGCGAAGCTCCGGCCCTCGAGCAAATCCGCCGAGATGTCACCCAGAAAGCGGGATGGCTCGCTCAGTTCGTCCCTTCCGAACAGCGTACGGCGGAAGGTGTGGAGCAGGTATAGGCGCTCCTGAGCCCTGGTGATGCCTACGTAGAACAGCCGGCGCTCTTCCTCAAGTTCATCTGCCGTCTCCATTGAGCGACTATGGGGCAACATGCCCTCTTCCAGCCCCACGATAAACACCACCGGGAACTCCAGTCCCTTGGCCATGTGCAGGGTGAGGAGGCAGGAGGCCTGAGCTTGCTCCTCCAGGTTGTCCACATCTGAGACCAGAGCCACCTCCTCCAAGAAGGTGGCCAGGCTCTCTTCGACCGGGAGCGACGAGTACTCCTGGGCTACCGCCCTCAACTCGTTGATGTTCTCCCAGCGCTCCTCACCTTCTTCGCTGCCATCACGGATGTACGAGGTGTAACCCGTTAGATCTAGGACCAGATCGAGCAACTCCAGTACGCTCAGCTCGCGTCGTACCGAGACGAACTCCTCCAGCAACTCCAGGAAGCTGAGTAGGCTGCTCCGGCCCCTGCCACCCACCGGCGGATCCTCATGGTCGCGCAGCATGGTGAGAGCCTCGAACAGTGAGACGTTCTGGGAGTCTGCCCACGATTCCAAGTGGCTCATCGTCTTTCGTCCGATGGCCCTGGGGGGGACGTTGATTATCCTGTTCAGGCTCACCGTGTCCCGGGGGTTGTGGATCACACGGAGGTAAGCCAGGGCATCGCGGATCTCACGGCGCTCGTAGAAGCGAGTGGCCCCCACCAGCTTGTAGGGCACTCCAGAGC
Organism: Anaerolineae bacterium; assembly: GCA_035256725.1. Lineage (GTDB taxonomy): Bacteria > Chloroflexota > Anaerolineae > UBA7937 > B3-Chlor > JAUVXJ01. The sequence goes on along the minus strand of DATEXS010000115.1, from coordinate 1,063 downwards.
GGACAAAGACCTCCTCTAAAGCACGCGACTGGGCGTTGGTACGGTACATTACTGCCAGATCCCCTGGGCTGTGCCCCTGCTCGTCCACTAGGCGCCGCATCTCCTCAAGGACGTACTGAGCTTCCTCCTGACCATCGTAGGCCTCCATGGCAGTCACCGGGACGCCCGGCTCGTTCTCTGTCCATAGCCTCTTGGGTACCCGCTGCACGTTGTGCGAGATGACCTGGTGAGCCGTCTCCAGGATGGTCTCCGTGGAACGGTAGTTTTGCTCCAGGAGGATCACCTGCACGTCCTCGTAGTCGTCGCGGAACCTCTGCACGTTGCGGAAATCGGCTCCCCTCCACGCGTATATACTCTGATCTTCATCGCCAACCACGAACAGGTTTCGATGTTGACCCGCTAGAAGCCTGAGAATGACGTATTGGGCAAGATTGGTGTCCTGGAACTCGTCCACCAGTATGTGCAGATACTGCCTCTGATACTTGTCGCGAACCGCCGGATTGTCACGAAGCAGCCGTACTGTGACCATCAGCAAATCGTCGAAATCCAGGGCGTTGTTCTCCAGCAGAAGACCCTGATAGCGCCGGTAGACCCGGGCCACCGCCTCGTATTGGTAGCTGGGAGCCACGTATTCACTCGGCCCGATGAGCTGGCTCTTGGCTCTGGAGATGGAGTCCAGGACGGCTCGGGGGCTGAAGTCCGTGTCCTCCAGATTCAGTTCCTTCAGGCACTGACGAATCAGGCTGACCTGGTCACCATTATCGTAGATTACAAAGTTGCGGTCATAGGGAAGGTGCTCCGCCTCGCGGCGAAGCATGCGTGCGCAGATGGCGTGAAACGTCCCGATGCTGATCTCCCGCAGGACCTGGAGGCCCAGCAACTCATGGAGGCGCTCCTTCATCTCTCGGGCCGCTTTGTTGGTGAAGGTTACGGCCATGATGCGGTAGGGAGCAACTCCACGGTTGTTGATCAGGTAGGCCACCCGGTGGGTAAGGACCCGGGTCTTGCCGCTGCCCGGCCCGGCCACCACCAGGATAGGCCCATCAGGGGCCTCGACGGCTTC
>DATEXS010000114.1:0-3414 GCA_035256725.1 Anaerolineae bacterium | reverse complement strand
ACGGCCATGAACAGTGCAAACCCGTACCTCAAGGCAGGGTCGCGTTTCTTGATGTACTCCTCTGACTCGCTCATCGACTCCTCCGTCTTTGAAATGCTCCATTGTCGGTCGCTGTTACTCTCGTCCCTCCTTGGACGAGCCGCCCTCCGCTTTTGCGGCTGAGGGGGAAGCCGGCCATGGTCGATAGGCGCCTCCTTTCGTATCGTGTCTGGTCTTACTCTCCGAACATCTCTTTCAGTTCCCGCAGAGGTGGGATGTCCTCCATCATACCGGGGGCCAGTCTGTCCCATAATACGCCGACGGTCGGCTTGGAGGGATTCTCCACCTCGATGACGCGTGAGGGCGTGATGATCAGATCGCAGACTGTGTCAAAGGGAGATGGCTCGAGAACGACGTCGGCGAGCTGACAGTCGTGGACGAAGGCGACCACCGGGGTCGTCTCGACTGCCGCGCCGATCTTGAACATCATCGCCCACTCCAGGTCGAAGTAGCCGTGCCCCTTGCCGAACCTGACACCCTGCTGGTTGATCACGCTGCCCCCCGTGATCAGGAAATCGAGCTGGCCCCGGCGCTGGATATCGGCAAGGGAGGCATACCGCCCAAAGCGCTCCATGCCATCCAGCCATGAGGCGTATTCCTCACTTCCCTCCGGTACCTCGCCGGGCTCCAGTATCACCAAACCTCTGCGGATCCCATAGGTGGATACCAGTATGGACTTCCCGTCCCTGAGAGCCTGTGCCCTCAGCTCCTCCAGGCAGTTGTCAGGGGTGATGAAGATGAATCTGGAACTCTGATACAGGGGCAGAGCCAGTAGCCTGGCCAGAGCCCTCTCACTTCCTTCAAAATCCGGTATGAACTCTCCGAAGTCGAAATGGAACCGGCTATCTGGCCTGGCCACTTCCCTCAGAGCCTCCCACACTTCCTGTCGAGCTTGTCGCTTGTCGTCCATCTTGGTCTCCCCCCAAGCGTGTGGCAAGTTGCCTCACTTCGTAACCCAGCCCGCGAACCAGGTGCGAAAAGCAAAAAGCGCCAGCATCTTTGCAGTCGCTTGTCAGTTCCAAGTTACCGGCGTCTGTCCACTCCCAGGGGGCGCGTGGCTTTGTTCCATCGTGCCCATCACGGCCGGTATTCTGACGTGGGTTGTTTGGTTTCTTTGGGATAAGAGAATACCGCTTCTGCAGCGCGGGGTCAAGCCGCTAAGTGTGAGAACACCCTCCTGCGGGGACAGTGACGGGAACTTTAAGGTTGGATGTTGGGAGCTGCCCAGGGCATGCCCGGGGGTGCTAGGATTTGGTGGTGGGAAGGGAAGGAGAGGGCGATGGCCTGGTCGTCAGCGCTTTGCGGCGGAGACTGGCTGGTCCAGCCAGACAGCGCTTACGTGCTCCCTTAGCCGGCTGACCTGGAGAATCTCGTCGCGGGTGAGCCTGGCGGCGAGGAAGCTCTGCGAATCGCGGATCACAGTCTTCACGCTCATACGGGCCAGGGCGCCCTTGATCGCTTGCACACTGTCCGGGCTGCGCAGGCCGATGATGACGCGCACCCGTTTGTCGCCGCGGGCTTCGGCCTCAGCGAGGGCGTGCAACACGTCTTTGCGTACCGTTCCAGCCAAAATCCAGCCTCACCTCGCTGGCCATGGTAGCATGGCTGAAGCGATGATTCAAGTGTGGCTCTGGCCCGCCTGGGCCAAGGGCCTGGTATGAGAAGGAGCGATCCGTTGCGGATTGGGCTGCACGTGTGCTAGCATCAGTTGAACTCCACTATGGGTTTCCTCAAAGATGGAGGGGACGTTAAGTGGGGGCACAGCAGGAGGTAGCAACATTGCAGAGATGTATACGGCGGCCAAACTCGCGGAGAAGCTCGGGGTCTCCCAGGGCAAGGTGAAGAAGCTCCTCGAGGCGGGGAACATCGAGGCCGACGAGGTGAAGCGGGGCTGCAAGTATTACAGCGAAGCGACCGCGGAGAAGATTAAGGCGTTGCTGGCCAAGGGCTAGAGGCTTGGGCTAGGGCGCAGGCGACACATACCCGTACCTGTACGATACGTCCAGGTGGTCGTGGTTGGTCATGGCCAGCATGCCCAGCCTGCTTACCGCGTCGCAGGCGCCCCAGTCCACCACCAGCCAGTGGGGCCCGCCCACGGCGGGGTCCCAAATCCAGCTCCCTGGCCCGTAGCCGAAGCCAGCCTTGCCGCTGGCCTCCGTGTACCGCCAGTCCATCCCTGTCGGCCAGTAGAACTCCACGCGCACGCCGGCCGCAGGCAGCCCATTGGCCTGATAGACCCACACGTCCAGGCCCGAGGGGCCAGTGATCTCCCTCAATTCCACACAGTGGTAGCCCGAGCCACGCTTCTGCTCCACCCTGACCCCGTACTTGTTCACCGCCCACTGGTAGGTCCTCTGGACCCCGTACATGTCGTAGACCTTCAGCCCCACGGGCCCGGGCGGTGGTGTGGGAGTCGGAGTGGGAGTCGGGGTGGGGGTTGGGGTCGGTGTGGGCGTGGGAGTGGGGGCCACAGCGACGTAGGGTAGATACGACCGTGGGGTAAGAGGAATGGGCATCTCCAGGACCAGGTAGGGGAGATAGGCTACCGGAGTCAGGTTCGGCGGGATGTGGACCGCGGCCGCCGTGGGGAGGCCAAAGGCTGAGTGCGCCAGTTGGAGGACAACCAGCGTCAGCGCCAGGGTGCATACCGCCAGGATGACGTTCGAGTGAGTCTTCATCTCCGCTTGACCACAACAGACCGCGGACCGATTCCGGGCACAGGCTCAGTATAGCCGCGCCGACGGTTGATGTCAATACGAGTTGGCGCTCTCGCGCGGTGGGACAGGAAGTGGGCGTATCCGCTGGGGCACCCCCTCTGTCTCCGTATGGGGCGCTGAGCTGGTGGCGGGAGCGATCAGAGCGGGGGGTAGAGGAAGAAACAGATTCCGGGCCTCATGCGAGCCGCTCAACGCCAAGGGTCAGGCGCGCTGTAAAGCGTCGCCTGCACCCTCTTGTTGGCCATCCGCTTTGAATCCTTCGTGGAAAGCGACAGTGCCCTGCGGAGTATGCCCGTCGAAAGACAGAGCGAAGAAGACCTCCTGCGGCACGCCCTCATGCACAAGTCCAGACATGTTCTTGAACCCGAATTTCCTGTAGTAATCCGGATGTCCCACGAGACAACATCCTTGAGCATTCATATCTTTCAGGCGTGACAACCCTTCTTTTATCAGTGCTTTGCCGATGCCCTTCCGCTGGTGCTCCGGCAAAACGGAAACAGGTCCAAGGCCATACCAGTTCGGTGTGCCGTCGGAAATGGTCACGGGAGAGAAAGCAATATGCCCTATCACTCGGCCATCCATTTCTGCGACCAGCGATACCGTAAGAGCTTTGGCGGCACGTAGCGCCTCGATGATGAACTGCTCCGTGTGGTTGCTG
>DATEXS010000113.1:0-2730 GCA_035256725.1 Anaerolineae bacterium | reverse complement strand
CGTCCACGAGGATGACCGTTCGGCCTTCGATCCTCGGCAGCTCCGCACCACCCCTGAGCGCCTGGACCCTTCTCCTCAGCTCCCGCTTCTGCTCCTCGACGATACGTTGGACGGTTGGTGCCGGAATCCAGCGGGCGGCCTCTTCAGAGATGTACGTGCTGCCATCCTCGGCGATGGCACCGAATCCAGCTTCGGGATTGTCGGGGTAGGGTAGCTTGCGGGATACGAGGAGAGCGAAGTCGGCGCCCAGATACTTGGCGACGTGATAACCCACCTCCACCCCTCCCCTGGGGATGGCCAAGACCACCACGTCCTGGCCCCGGTATTTCGCGAGGGCGGTGGCCAGCTTCTTGCCGGCGTCTGTTCTGTCTTCAAACATCGATCGTCTCCCGATTACGGTCAGTGCGCCTCGCAGATGTGGGCCACGGCGATCTCCACGGGCAGCGCCCACAAGGAGCAGGTCTCGGTGTGAACGGGCTGGAACCCGGCTTCGTGTAGGATCTGCTCAACAGGAATTGGGCGGCAGTCCAGGTACCTGGGGAACTTTGTGTGCAGCCACTGATAGAGCCGCCCTACCAGGCCTAGCTCTCGGTCCTTGGACAGAGAGACGACCCCAAGACGTCCGTGCTCTCGCAACACGCGGCGGCACTCCTGAAGGACAACCGGTATGTCGGGCGTGTCAAAAAGCTCCAGTGTAAAGCTAAGAAAGACGGCATCGAATTCACCGCACCCGTAGGGAAGATCCCTGGCGTCGCCTTGCTTCAGAATGACTCTATCGCTAAGTCCTGCGTCCCTGACTTTGCGCTGGGCCACCCGGCGCATCCCTTCTGAGATGTCGATGCCGTGGACCAGCCCTGATTCTCCCACCATCCGTGCGAGAGCTAGAAGCCCGCGCCCTGTGCCGAACCCAATCTCCAAGACCTGTTCTCCCTCCTTGACCCGCAGGGCTTTGAGGCCTGCCTCTATCAGGCCCCTCTCGCCGAAAGCCGTGAGCAGATCATAGTACCTGCTGAGCCGGTCGTAAGTGGCCGTAGCCTCTTCCGCGGCTCTAGAGACCCGTGTCACTTGCATTCCAGCCATGTGCGTAGCTCGAACCGACCCTTTCTGCACAGCGGGCTCATCCTTCGGTTGCTCCGGCTACTGCCGGGCCTCCTTCCGTGGCAACACCATACTGAGTGCGATGCCCTTGTGGCCTGACACGTCGGCTTGCGCGGCCTCTGGAGAGTCGCGGCTTCCGGGAATAGGCCAGCTGGGGTGGGGCCACACCGCTCTCGTTGACCTCCGGGCAAGGAATGGCTGTGCAGGCAAGAATCTTCCGCCCTCGTGAGGTCGGTGCTGGCACGGCGGCGGTCCAGAACCGCCGGATCCTGCAAGATGTGACATTGGGATTGGCCGCGAAACTTGGGCATCAGGTCTAGCCAGGAGGCGGGGAGTGGGAGTGATCGCTACTCAGCGAACCTGTAGCCGACGCCCCGTACATTGAGCACGTACCTGGGCTTGGATGGTTCGGGCTCTATCTTCTGGCGCAGTCGATGGATGTACCACTTGATGATCTGGCGAGCCTCGAGAAGGCTATCACTCTCGTAGCCTTGCGCTGCCTGCACCAACTCTTTGGGCGTGACCACCCGCTCTGCGTTCTGAATCAGATAGGCCAGGAGGTTGAACTCGCGAGGTGTGAGGTCGAGAGGCTGTCCGTCCGCGGTGGCCGTGTGTTTGGCCAGATCGATGATGAACGGGCCACGTTCCAGAGTTCGGATCTCTTCTTGTTTCGGGAAGGCGCCCAGCCTGGCCCGGCGTTCCAGGGCCTCTCTGACGGCCTGTCGGAGCTGGCTGGGGTCCACTGGCTTGAGGAGATAGCCGTCTACACCCTCCCTGATGGCGGCCATGGCCGACTCCAGAGAGCCGTGACCGGTGAGCATGACGACGACGGTTTCCGGCCAGCGCCATCGGACCGCCTCGAGGATCTTGAGCCCATCTACGCGGCCCCCCAGCTTCAAGTCCAGGATCATCAATTGGTAGGCATCGTCTCGAAGCCGGTCCAGGGCCTCCTGGCCGGTCGCGGCGGTCCTTACGACATATCCTGCTTTGGTCAGGGTCTCCTCGAGGAAGAAGCGGATTCCAGCCTCGTCGTCTACCACCAGGGTGTTGATCTTCTGTGACATTGAGCTGTCCTCCTGCGTGCCCAGGCTTCGCCAGCGTGCCACTCGTAAAAGGCGACCTCCGCGCAGACCTCTGCCATTGCCTACGATGGCAACCACACGGTGAAGCTAGTCCCCTCGCCCGGTCGGTTCTCCGCCTGGATACGCCCTCCGTACTCCTGCACAATGCTCTGGCTGATGTAGAGCCCCAGTCCCAGGCCATCTTCCTTGGTAGTGACAAAGGGTTCGAAGATACGTGGCATCACGTCGGGGTCGATGCCCGTGCCCGTGTCCACGAAATCGATACTCACGCCCTGGGGATCTGCGGTCTCCCTGGCGACTACGCGGAGTTCTCCACCCTCTCCCATGGCGTCTGTGGCGTTGAGGATCAGATTGAGGAAGACCTGTTGTAAGCGGCCATCGTCCGCGGTCACCGAAGGGAGCTCCTCCGCACAGTGGAAGGACGCGCTTATGGCTCGCTCCTCACATCTCTTCCTGGTCAGGGTGTCTGTCTTCTCCAGCAGGGCCTTCAGATCGACCGGTTTCCTCTCGCCAGGCTCCGACACCCTCTGTATGTCGCGCAGCTTGGCCA
>DATEXS010000112.1:0-12248 GCA_035256725.1 Anaerolineae bacterium | reverse complement strand
CCATCGCGATCAGCCATGGTTGATCCCCTCCGGCGGTCCTGGGGTGCAGACTCTCCTGCCCATAATGCTGACTGCCGCCCTTCGAGGCCACCTCTCGGTGGAACAGGTGGTCCGGCTGATCAGCGCGGAGCCTGCGAGACTGTTCGGTCTCGATGGCCGCAAAGGTGCTATCGAACCTGGGCTGGATGCTGATCTTTGCGTTTATGATCCACGACCCCAGACCGTCATGACGCGGGACAAGATGTTGAGCAAGGCCAGGGATGTGGACAAGCTCTACGACGGGATGCCTCTTCAGGGAGAGGTGGTGACCACCATCTCTGCCGGCCGCATCGTGTTCAGCGAAGGCGAGATTCTGGCCGAGCGGGGCAGTGGCCGCTTCATCGCGCCAGACTGACGGTACCAGGCACCACGTAGCCGCCAAACTGGGAATTGACTTCAGGAGCTGCCGTGCGCGCCGATCCATTCCGTAAGGTTTGCCCTCTTGGCCATCGCACGGAACAGATCGGACGAAGTGGGCCCGGAAAACCCTCGCCATAGCGCCACCATTGAGGAGGTGTTCGTGACCCCTGACACAAAGGGAACAGAGCAGGCAAGACAGAGCGCGACCAGGCAAGTGATCAGTCAGTTCACTGGCCTGTTCCGGCAAGATCCGACCGCTTTCTTCAGAGAGGCCGAACTGCATTCCAGACTGTCATCCCTCCTGGCAGGCCAGCCGTCGTTTGCCGTGGAGACGGATGACGGCCCTGTGCCCCTGGTCCACCATGAGTATCCGACGCCCTTCAAACGCCAAATGGGCGACCTCAGATTTGAGGTGCTGGAGGACAGTTCGCGTGGCAAGCGCGGTCACCACGATCTAGTGGTGCTCAATCGCTGGTGGGCGGACAAAGCGCCTCCTCAGGCGATCAGCAACAGTAACTTCGCACATTTCCGCCAGGAGATCAGAGACAGAGGACAACCGCAAAATCCCCCTCTTTGTCTCGTGGGAATCGAGATTTGCCTGGTGCGTGCAGACCGGCCTCGCCTGGCCGACTACAGCCGCATTGGGCAGGACTATCGCAAGCTGTTGTTGTCCGGCACTCTGGCCAGCGGATGGCGGTTCATGGACCACCGCTACATGCTCGTTTTCAGCCAGCACTCCCAACCCCACGAAACGAAGTGGCGTCAGTTGGTGGAAACCAGTTGGCAGGAGGAGGGCGATCCCAGGAACGTCTGGTTGCTGTGGACCTCAGCGCGGGGAACCAGGTCGTCGGGCTGAGTAGGCCGCTCCTCATCCCCCGCCCCTATCGTCTCACGCAAAGGACGACAAGGGAAGCGACGCCAGCCGCTGAGACACATTGAGCGTAGCCCACCCCGTCTTGATGCGCCACCGCTTCCAGGCTATAATGCCCTCACGACACCAGGGTGTGATCGGACGTTCCGCTTCCGCAACAGTCCCCAATTCACTCCTGGTGCGCAACCGAACCAGCGGTCGTTGGGGGGTGCGCGACCCACTCACCGCGGTAACGTCACGAGAGAGCGAGGATCACGAGGTCGAACCCATGGAACGCACCATGTTCCACTACTTCCAGAGATCCGTGGAGAGATTCCCCGACAAGGACTTCCAGCGGATCAAGGAAAGCGGCCGCTTCAAGGGAGTCACGTACCATCAGGCGCATGAAACCGTTCTGGAGTTGGGGACCGGCCTGATCAACTTCGGAGTCGGCAAGGGCGACAAGGTCGCGATGCTCTGTGACAATCGCCCGGAATGGATCCTCATCAATCTGGCTCTTCAGGGAATTGGCGCGCCCGATGTCCCCCGCGACTCAGCGGTACCTTTGCCCGAGCTCAAAGGCATTCTGGATGACTCCAAATCGCGATTCCTCATCGTCGAGAACGAGGAAGTGCTCGAGAGGATCCATCCAGTACTGTATGACTTCCCCTCCATAGCTGCAACCTTCGTCATAGACGGGTCTTCCAGAGGGAGGGAGAACGTCTACACGCTTGAAGACGTTGTGACCGAAGGAAGAACCCAGCTAAGGCAGGGTGGCAACGCGCTTCTGGAGGCGGCGAACCGGGTCTCAACGGACGATGTCTGCACCATAGTCTACACCTCCGGCACACAGGGCATCCCCAAAGGGACTGTGCTGACCCACTCCAACTTCGCCTATATCTTCGAAGTCGTGCCTCCGCTCCTCGAGGTTACCGAGAATGACCGCGTGCTGAGCTTTCTGCCGCCCTGGCACCTCTTCGAGCGGGCCATAGACTACATCGTCTTCGCCCTGGGCGCCTCCATGTCCTATACCACGCCGAAGGATGTGCTGACGGATCTCGCGCTGGAGAAGCCGACTTTCTTCGCCTCTGTGCCCAGAGTCTGGACGGCGCTCTACGAGAGGGCGTACAAGGAGATAAGAAGGCAACGACCGCCGCTCGACCGTCTGCTACCGAACTTGGTGGAGAAGGCCATCGCCTACAAGAGGGCCGTCAACAGGCGGAAAGGGAGATACCCCTATCCAGCGGCCAATGCGAGTAATCGCGTCAAGGCCTTCAGGGACACTGCCTCCAACTTCGTAGCATACAAGCTCGCAGACCTCTTGGTCTTCTCCAAGTTGCGGAAGATGATGGGCGGGGAACTGCGGGGAGCCATCTTCGGTGGTGCTCACTTGCCGGAGCACGTAGAGGATTTCCTGGACGCGGCGGGGCTGGAGGTCCTGGAGGCCTACGGAATGACGGAAGCATCCCCCGTCCTCACCATCAGGCTTTTCGGCGGAACCCTTTACACCGCAGGCAAGGCCCTCCCTGGTACCGAGATCCAGGTTCTGGACAAATACCTGAACCCTGTGGAGCCAGGAACGCAGGGGGTCATCTACGCCAGAGGCCCTCAGATCATGAAGGGCTACACCAGTCTGGAGCTCACCAGCAGGGTGCTTTCACCGTCCTCGGATGGTCAGCCTCTGAAATGGTACAACACGGGCGATTTCGGCGTGATCACACCCACCGGAGATCTGAAGATCCTGGGCAGAGTAGGTGACGACTTCAAGCTCGTCAACGGGGAATGGGTGATCCCGCAGCCCATAGAGGACATGATTAGCACCAGCCTATTCGTCAACGAGATCATGCTCGTCGGCGCCAATAGGAAGTTCGTCGGCGCCCTGGTCTTCCCAGAGTGGGATGCCGTCGAACGATACGCCCGCGAACACCACATTGACTTCCCGAGAGAAGACCCGGAAGCCGGGCACCTTACCTTGTCGAAGAACGAGGACATACGGGCACTGATCGGCAAGGAGATAAGGGAGAGGGTGTCCCGGGAGAAGGGGATCAGAACCTGGGAAGAGGTCGTAAAGTTCGCGATCATTCCGCAGGAGTTGCGAGTCGGCGCTGAACTGACGGCTACCATCAAACTCAGAAGGCACTTCATCGGGCAGGAGTATGCCAGCCTGATAGAAGACCTCTACCGCTGAGTGCGCTCTGCGCGAAGAGGGATCCTCTGGCAACGAGATTGGCTGACACTTGGGCAACACACCTGGCCCGAGGAAAACCCAGGCAGCCGGCCGCCTTTCGTATTCGCTCGACCCTGTGCGCCAGGTCACTGCTCGCGCCTGCCCGTGCGCAGGCTCCAGCCCTCTGTGGCCTGGGCAGCGCTGACGTGTTCGGTGCTAGTCGGCCCATAGATGGCATCTGACAATGGTATGTCTAGGAGGGACCACTGATACATGAGAAGGCGGTTCAGTTGGCAACTGGTTTTGGGCATCACCCTCATCGCGCTCTCCGCCCTCGTCTATCTAATCCACTATCTGATCTTCAGAGACGCACACCACATCTTCATCTACATGATTGGTGACGTAGCCTTTGTCTTCGTCGAAGTCCTGATGGTCACCCTGATCATACAGGAAGCGCTCAGTCGAAGAGAGAAACGGGCCATCATGGAGAAGCTGAACATGGTCATCGGTGCCTTCTTCAGCGAGGTCGGCACCGCACTCCTGAAGATCTTCTCCGAACTCGATCCGGAATCCGCCAGCCTGAGAGAAGGACCGATCCTCAGCGCGGACACATTCGCGAGCGACTTCTCCGCTCTGAAGCAGCGCCTGAATGCCCACCACTACGCGGTCAACACAGAGCTCGACGCCCTGGAGGAACTTCAGGGACTTCTTGTGGACAGACGCGACTTCATGCTCAGACTGTTGGAGAACCCAAACCTCCTGGAACACGAGGCTTTCACCGACACGCTCTGGGCAGTATTCCACCTCACCGACGAGCTAAGCCACCGGAGCGATGTGCGACACCTGCCTAAGGCCGACTACATGCATCTCGCCGGTGACATGACCAGGGCCTACAAGCTGCTGACCGCCCAATGGCTGGCCTACATGAAGCACCTCCGAGACAACTACCCCTACCTCTTCTCGTTGGCCATGAGAACCAATCCCTTCGATCCCACGGCATCCCCAGAGGTAGTGTGAATAGAAGGGCAAGCAAGCGCAGAGTGGAGGAGATGCATGAAGACACTCTATCGTTCACGAACGGACAGAATGGTTGCCGGGATCTGCGGTGGCATGGGCGCAGTATATGACATCGATCCGATGTTGATACGGTTGGGTCTCGTCTTTCTGGGCTTGGCCACAGGGATCGTGCCGGCCTTGGTTGCGTACATCGTCGGCGCCATCATCATCCCACTGGGGCCACTGCCCGAGCAGTAGTGTGCACTACACTCACCAACAGCTCCGGTCACCAGGCCTGCGACCTGGTTCTCTTCGCAGGACAGGTCCAGGGCCTCCGCGTGGGCCAGAGCCGGGATCGCTCACTGGCGGGCCGGCAGCTCCCCCAGCTAGCGGCACCTCAGCATGCCTCAGAGCGGCCTGAACACGGATGAGGTTCCTGGGTCTTCCCGGCCGCGAAACACTACGACCTCCCCTCAGGGCCGAGTACGCATGCCCATGGGTGGCCAAACCACCAAAACTCAGCCGCCCTGAGCCACTTCGCGTGGCCTGCGGCCCGGGGACTGAAGGCCGCCTTTCGCCTCAGCACGACCTCTCGCTTGAGTTGAACGGTGCGTGAGTCGACCTCCACCTCCAGCCATCGGCCGCGCTGAGCGATGATCTCGCTGCTCCCGAAGACACCGCCCCTCCTCCCGCCTCGTCCTCGGCCTTGGGCGGCCCGTTGATGGGACCCACTGCGTAAACTTGACTCCCTCGCTGGTCTGATACTGGCCGCAGATCGTCCGGCGAGCTTACGGGCTGCTAGCGATCAATCTTAGTGGCGCTGACTCGGATGCTAGATACGGTCGGGCTACCGGCCAAGTCTGAAGCACTCGCACAGCAACCGCTACCCGCAAGGAGTGCTGAGGCGTCAGTCCTCTCCACCACAGTCACCTGACTGAATCCTGCCTCCTCGATGAGCCGCAAGTACTCTGTTTCTTCTACAGTACCCCCCACGCATTGTGCCCACGCTGTCAAGTCCCTCTTCATCTCCTCGGGCAGCCCGGAGGACACGAGGTCCGAAATGAGCATTTTCCCGCCCGGCTTGAGCACCCGGTACGCCTCGCGGAATACCCTTTCCTTGTCTGGTGAGAGATTGATCACGCAGTTAGAGATGATCCAGTCCACGCTCTCGTCGTCTACCGGCATCCCTTCCATCTCCCCCAGCCGGAACTCCGCGATATGTTGCACTCCGGCGCGCGCGGCGTTCCTTCTCGCCCTCTCGGTCATCTCGGCAGTCATGTCCAGTCCGATGACCTTTCCCCTGTCGCCAACCATTCGGGCTGCAAGAATCGCCTCCATCCCCAGCCCTGAACCCAAATCGAGAACCACCTGCCCCTCTTCGATTTCGACGAAGGCCAGCGGATTGCCGCATCCGAGGGAGCCCACGGTCTCTTCGCCAGCGCAACACACCACCTGCGGCTCAGAGGCGCCGCCGGTCTGCGCTTCGATCGATGCTGCACCACAGCATGGCGCTGGCCCACAGCAAGAGGGCTCTACCTCCCGAGCTCGTGCACCGTAGTAGGATTTCACAGCTTCCTTGATCAGTTCCTCTCGAGACTTGTCCACCACACTACCTCCTCATGCCTCCGTTATCGAATCGTTGAGTTTGCTGAGCAGCTCACTGAGCTGCCCAAGCTCGTCACATCCGAGACCCTCACAGCACTCCCCGAAGATCATCCCTAGACCAGGCGTTGCCTGCTCCATGGCCCTGCCATTGTCTGTCAACCGCAGGAGCAGACTCCTCCGGTCCTGCGGGTTCGACTCGCGCCTGACCAGTCCTTTCTTCTCCAGAGTATCGACGACTCCTGTGATGGTCGATGGCGAACAACAACAAGCCGACGCCAATTCATTGAACTGCAGTCCATCCCTCTTCCACAGCAGACTCAGGACCGAATACTGTGCCGGGGTGAGTTCCCTGCCACTGATCCGCTGCCTCTGAAGGCGCGTCAGCTTCTTCGCTACCAGATCCACTAGCCGGCAGACCTCGCCCACAGATCCCGTGCCGTGCTCGCCATCCGGCAACGTGCATTCCTCGCCGCTCATCTATGTCACATCCTCCAACCCTTCTTCACCCTTACGGTACAAACTGTGCGCTTCCACATTATAAAGTCCCTAACGATTGGCATCCTAATAATACAGGACGAGCGGCATCTTGTCAAGTCGCCACACATGGGCGGAAGGGCGCTTGGGCGTGCTGTTCCCCGCTCGCGGGCCCGCTTTCCGCACTATTCCGCATTTCTCCCCGCGCCTGCGCTGAGAAGATGTCCCCTACGACCACTTCCCGCCAACAAAGGGCTGATACACGTGCATGGTTGTGGGCACAGGCGATTCACGCCTCGTGGAGTGCAGCATCCCGCAGGGCACAGCCAGAGAGAATAGCCAACTACGCCTTTTGGCTGGGGAAGGCAGTGGCGAGCCCCTGTTCAAGCTGCCGCGGACCCGAGGCAGCATCCTTAGCGGGCTTAGGGGAAGGAAAAGCTCACCATGAGAAGCAGACACCTCGAGAGGTGGGAGGCCCAGACTGCGAAGAACGGGAACCTCAGACCATGGAACTTGTCAAGTAGACACCTGTCTCAACGAGCCTGCTCGCGCAGTAGGGCGGGACCGCCGGTCCTTTGCAACGCCGGCGCTAGACGTACCGGCTCAGCACGAGGCACGCGTTCTGTCCGCCGAAGCCAAACGAGTTGTTGAGGGCGATGTCTATCCTCGCCTCCCGGGCCACATTGGGCACATGGTCCAGGTCGCACTCCGGGTCCGGGGTCTCCAAGTTGATGGTGGGATGCAGCACGCCCTCAAGGATCGTTTTGATGGTCGCGATCGCCTCTACTGCACCGGATGCTCCCAGAAGATGGCCAAGCATCGATTTCGTGGCATTCACCGGTATCTCGTAGGCATGGGGCCCCATCACGCTCTTGATCGCCACAACTTCCGCAGGGTCGCCTATGGGCGTAGCCGTGGCATGGGCGTTGATGTACTGGATATCCTCAGGTTTCAATCCAGCATCCTCTATCGCTCTGCGCATGGCGAGGGCAGACCCCTTACCCTCGGGATCCGGCGCACTGACGTGGTATGCATCGGAGGAGACACCATATCCTAGCACCTCGGCGTAGATCCTGGCCCCGCGAGCCAGGGCATACCCCAGATCCTCCAGAACCAGAATCCCGCAACCCTCAGCGGCCACGAAGCCATCCCTCTCGGCATCGAAGGGCCGTGAGGCCTTTTCTGGCTCGTCGTTGCGCGTCGAGACGGCCCGCATGGCACAGATACCGGCCAGCGCCAATTCGCATATCGTAGACTCCGTGCCGCCCGAGATCACGACCTTGGCGCGGCCGTCTCGTATGGCCCTCGCTCCTTCGCCGATGCCTTGGGTTCCCGAAGCGCAGGCCGCGATCACGGTGGAGGTGTATCCCTTGATGCCAAAGGTGTAGCCAACGTGGTGGGCGGCCGCGTTGGGCATCATGTTGGGCACAAAGAGAGGAGGCACTCGACGAAACCCTTTGTCGAGCAGGATGCGGTGGGCGTTCTCGGACTCCACCAGACCGCCACCTATGCCGGTACCAAACACGACTCCAACATCCTCAGCGTTACTCTGGTCTATGGACAGTCCCGCATCCTCCACCGCCATCCTGGCTGCGGCGACGGCGAACTGGCTGAAGCGGCTCATACGCCTGGCTTCCCTGCCATCCATGTGGTCAGCGGGCTCGAAGCCCTTCACCTCTCCCATGATCTGGGAAGGGTACGGCGACGGGTCGAACTGCGTGATCCGCACGATGCCCGACCGTCCCTCCACCAATCCCTTCCAGGTCTCCTCGACACTGAGACCCAGTGGGGTAACGGCACCCATGCCGGTGACCACCACTCTTCTCCTATCCCCTGCTGCCATGTCTACCCCCTTCCCTGCCTCATGCCAGGCACAGTCCGTCAGAACTGCAAGTGAAGTCTGCGCTCAAAGACCACCGCGCTGCTAACGATGCAGAATGCGATACGGGCGAGATACCGCCACCTGTTTGCTCTCTCAGCCTGGCCGCAGCCACCCCTGACCATACTACTTCCAGACAAGGAATATAGGGATGAACATGTCCCGCTCCACGAGGTGCCCATGATTCCCAGCGCGTCCCTCTTCATCCACCTCGTGCATGCCGTGATCGGCGAAGATGACGACCAATGTCCCCTTGGGCAGGAGCTCCAGGATTCGCCCTACAGCCGCGTCTTCTTCCCGTATCGCAACGCACTCCTCGGGCGCACCCGGCCCGTAGCTATGCCCGGCATCGTCGATGCCGTGGAAATGAACGTAGAGGAGGTCCGGGGCGCCATCTGCCAGTACTCCCAGTGCATTGCTCAAAACGTTGTCGTCCGTGGAACCGTTGCTGTCCAGGTCCGCAGACAACTGAAGGTCGGCTCCCCGCAGATTGAAGGCTAGACTCTCACCTTCCACCGCCACGGTCTCCAGCCCGGCTGAGGCAGCGATGTCGAAGAGGGTCTCTCTATCAGTGGTGCGGATACCCCGCTGATCCACCCCGTGCACGTCCGGAGTCGCACCCGTGAGGAGTGAAGCTGTGGACACTGCCGTTATCGGTGGATAAGTCGTCACCGCGACCAGTGGTCTCCCTAGACCTGCGAGATTGGGGATCAACCCATCGGCGAGAGCTTCTGTGTATCGCACGTAGCCAAAGCCATCCAGAAAGATCAGGGCCACCCTCTCAGCTGACCGTTCGGTCAGCGCCCGGCCAGTGGACAGAGAAGGCGCGGGCAGGTCCAGCACAGCCGCCACGGTGGGCGCGATGTCTATGATGGATGCCTTTGCTTCAACCAGCAGAGGTGGCGGTTCCACCTCGAGGCGGGAGGCACGCATTCGCTCTCCGTCTACGAGGAGGGTTCCATCGTCCATAAACCACGACACCTCAGCCACGGATAACCAGTCGAAAACTCTCTCCCCTCCGCCCTCCTGTGCAATCACCAGGCGGGAGACCGCGCTATGTCCAGCAGCCACCAAGACCCGCTCCACAGGCACGGCCTGCTTCCCGCCTACCGGTTCTGCGAAATCCTGCAAGCTACGAAGAAGACCCGCGTCGACCTGGAGCACGCCACCATCGGGCTCCGAGACCGCCACCAGCCAGGCAGGAGTGCAGGAAGCCAGGCAGACCACGAGAGCGATAGCCAGGAGAGCCGACAGCCAGCGCGGAACTACGCTCATCTTGTCCGCTTCCCCTTCCCTCGGGGCATGACCCCGATCACTGGTCCTCCCGCCGAGCGTCTCGCGCCTCCTCCTCATCCCCATTTCGTAAGCCGCCACAACCCTGCCTGCCATCAGACACCCGCCAGAGCGAACAAAAGCCTGCGGGCAATGTGCCCGCAGGCCATGGCAACCATTAATCGGTCACAGCGCCTCACTACGCCAGTGCTACGCTGGCATCGAGGCCACGTTCTCCACCTTCTTGACGCCAGGCACTTCTTCCCTCAGTGTCTTCTCGACGCGCATCTGCACAGTCATGGCGGAGAACGGACACCCTGCACAGGAACCAAGTAACCTCACTTTGACCACGCCATCATCGGTGACATCGACCAGTTCGACATCTCCGCCGTCCATCTTCAGGTATTCCCTGATCTTGCCAAGCGATTTCTCCACTTCTTCTCTCATCGTTTTCATGCCTTCCCCTCTTCTGTTCTTAGCCGAATAGTACAGTGCATCGCTAAACATATCATACCACGTATCTGCGTAGTATGGCAACCTCCCTTCCTCCACGCCGGGCCCTGAGATGGACCGTCAAGGTCCCTAGCACCGCTAGGACCAGACCCGCACACCTCCGCCAACTGAGACTCTCCTCAAGGAACAGCCAAGCCAGCACAGCTACTTGACCCAACATGGTGCTGTTGATGCTGCTAGACTCGGCTGCCGTGAGGGTGCGCATCGCGTGGTTCCACGCCGAAGGTCGAGGTCGGAATATCGCGACGCCCGGTTCTGATCAGGACCCAAGACGTAGACCATAGCAAGGTCACAAAGAGCGCCTGGAGAATGGCGCGCAGATGGGGAAAGCGATCTCTGAGCATATCCGTAGCTCTAACTACGATCCGCGAACAAGCCTTCGGTCGAACTGCAAGGCAGATCACTTCTAGGCCGCCTGAGCAGGCACCAGGGATCCGCTGCGACAGGGCGCCGCTGCCTAGGCGAAACTCTCCAGGACAACTGGAGAACTCATTTTCCTGGCCCTTCGTGATCATAGCCTACGTCACACGCGATACCAATGCTTAGCGGTGGCTGCCACGCCGTGCGGAGCGGGCGGGTCGCGGAAGCCTCCCGGCGGTGATATAATGCGCTGTCACAGATTGCCGGTGATGAGAGACGGTGATCATCTGCGCGATCTGGGCCGGCGGTCGGATGCGCGATGACGGGATCAACTGGTCGCCGCCTTTCCCAGGCGACGAGGAGTCGTTGGGGACGGTGTAGACAAGTCCAATCGGACTTTTCGAGCGACGGGGCAGAGGCGAGGGATGCCGCGCCGCCCTCCAAGAATATCCACCGCCCGCCGAGGTGCTGGCCTGAGATCCCCCCACAACATTCACTGCCCCCCGTGCGTGCCCCCGACATCGGACCGCCGAACGCAAGGAGCGGCCGGGCTGTCAACGCAAGTCCACTGCGCTGTCCCGGACAGGGCTATGGCGCTCCCGTGCAGCCACGGCCTAAAATGGGCTGATCGAGAGTAGGATGGGCGAGAGCTTGTTCGAAGAGGTCTATGGAATCGCGTCCAGGGTTCCCCCTGGGCACGTAGTCACCTATGGACAAATTGCCGCTTTCCTGGGTCACCCAAGAGCCGCCCGAACGGTGGGGTGGGCCCTGCACTCCACGCCCGCGGCACTCGAGCTACCCTGGCATCGGGTCATCAATTCCCAAGGCCGGATTAGCGGACCGTCCGCCGGGCGGCGGGCACAGGAGCAAAGAGCGCTGCTGGAAGACGAGGGCATCGCCTTCGACGATAGCGGCCGCATCGATCTCGAGCAATACAGTTGGGAAATCATACCATGAGTGAAGAGCCGGAGTACTACCGGCGCAACTTCGCCTGCTTCGTGGCCGACTGGGTTGGCTTCGTCACTGGTATGGCCTTCATCAGCTACACCAGCGTGATTCCGTCCTTCGTTAACCAGCTCACGGACTTCGCGCCTCTGATCGGGCTGGCCAGTACGATCCCCAATGGGGTCTGGCTTCTTCCCCAGATCTTTGCCGCCAACTATGTGGCCGGCAGTGCAAGGAAGAAGCCCTGGGTGGTCGGGATGGGCCTGGTCGGGCGGCCCATGTACCTGCTGGTCGGTCTGCTGATGTTTGCGGTTGGTAGCTCGTATCCGCCTCTCCTACTCTCTGCCTTCTTCCTTGCCGAAACGAGCTTCTCCACGCTCGACGGCCTCTCCAGCGTTGCCTATTTTGATATCCTGAGCAGGGTCATCCCTCCCGGGAAGAGGGGCCGCTTCTATAGCTCCGCGCAGGTCCTCACGGGCGTGCTCTCCCTGGGCGCAGGCGCGATCGTGGGCCGCATCCTGGGTCCCAGCGGCCCAAATTTCCCCTACAACTACGCTCTGCTCTTCTGCGCGAGCTCCAGTTTACTCCTCCTGGCGCTGGGCTGCTTCACTTTGCTGAAGGAACCCGCCCACGAAGCGCAGCCCCAACGCCAGCCATGGAGAACCTACCTGCCCAAAATGGGGCGCTTGTTTCGCGAGGACCATCAATTCCGGCGGATCAACGTGGTTCGGCTCCTGATGGCCCTGGCGGGGTTGTCCGTTCCTTTCTACGTGATCCACGCGACGAAC
>DATEXS010000111.1:0-3567 GCA_035256725.1 Anaerolineae bacterium | reverse complement strand
AACGTTGTCCTCAATCTGGCTCACCTGGCTGGCGCCCACGAGGACCGAGGTCATGCCTTGGTGACGCAGTGCCCACGCCAGAGCCATTTGCGCCAGGGTCTGGCCGCGCGCGTGAGCGAGCTCGTTGAGCTTTCGCACTTTTGTCAGTCTTTCCTCGGTAATGTCAGCGGGCCTGAGAAAGCCGTGGGGCTTGGATGCCCGAGAGCCCTGGGGAATGCCGGCTAAGTACTTGTCGGTCAGGAGCCCCTGAGCCAGTGGGGAGAAGGCGATGCAGCCGATGCCTTCCTCCTTGAGCACAGCGAGAAGCTCCTCCTCGATCGAGCGGTTCAACATGCTGTAGGATGGCTGATGGATCAGACAGGGGCTGCCCAGTTTCCGGAGGATGGCTGCCGCCCGGCGCGTCTGCTCGGCGCTGTAGGAAGAGATGCCGACGTACAACGCCTTGCCCTGGCGAACCATGTGATCGAGGGCCGCCATACTCTCCTCCAGGGGTGTCTCGGGATCGCGGCGGTGATGATAGAAGATGTCCACGTACTCCAGACCCAAACGCTTCAAGCTCTGATCGAGGCTAGCTATGAGGTACTTGCGCGAGCCCCAGTCCCCGTAGGGGCCGGGCCACATGCCCCAACCAGCTTTGGTGGAGATGATCAGCTCGTCCCTATGCTGGGCTAGATCCTGCTGCAGGATGCGCCCAAAGGTTTCCTCGGCCGAACCCGGGGGAGGACCGTAGTTGTTCGCCAGGTCAAAGTGGGTGATGCCCAGGTCGAAGGCGCGATGAACCATGGCCCGGGCGTTATCGAAGGCATCTACCCCACCGAAGTTGTGCCAGAGCCCGAGGGATACGGCTGGCAGCAGCAGGCCGCTTCGGCCGCAGCGATTGTAGCGCATGGTATCGTAGCGACCGGCAGATGGCAGATAGCTCATACTCTCCTCCCTGGTTTGGATCGATCACCGTACGGAAGGGCAGGGTCGCGGCTCTGCTGTGGATCCTGTGTGGCAGCACCACCTTCAGAGCGCAGGTCGTCCCACGACCACCTGGGTCTCAGGTAGCAGCGCTGCTTTGTGCCTGGATCGGGCCGCTTGCCCCTTGTGCTGCCTGTTGAGCCAGGACAAAGGCCCCGAGCACGCCCGCCCGCTCGCCCAACCCAGGCGGTACGATGTACTCCTCGATCTGCTCCAGAATCTCCGATGCTTGCAGGTACCCGTTGAGCAGTTCCTGCACCCTCCGTCGCAGGAGCGGAAAGATCTGGCGCTGTTCCATGATGCCGCCCCCCATGATGATGCGCTGGGGCGAAAGAACACAGATCAGGTTCACCAGACCGAAGGCCAGGTAGTCGGCCTCGAGTGGCCATGCTGGGTGATCCTCGCCCAGCGTTGCACCAGGCTGCCCCCAGCGGGCCTCCAAGGCTGGCCCAGCGGCCAATCCCTCCAGACAGTCGCCGTGATACGGACAAGAGCCCTCGAAGGGATCGAGATCTCGATCGTGGGGGACGCGCATGTGTCCCATCTCTGGGTGGCCCAGGCCATGGGTCAGCCTGCCATTGACCATCGCTCCGCCGCCGATGCCAGTGCCGACGGTCAAGTAGACGAAATCGTCCAGTCCCCGGGCGGCACCCCATTGGTGCTCACCCAAGGCTGCCGCGTTCACATCTGTGTCCAAGCACACCGGCGTGCCCAGGCTGCGTCGTACACCGCCTGCCAGATTGGCGGAGGCCCAACCTGGCTTGGGCGTGCTGGTGATGTAGCCGAAGCGGGGCGATTCGGGGTCCAGGTCCAGCGGACCGAAGGAGGCGATGCCCACCGCCGCCAGAGGTTCCTCGCTGGTTTGCTCACGAAAGAACTGGATGATCCGCTGGATGGTTTCGGTCGGCGTCGTAGTAGGGAAGCGCACCTCTGCCCGCAGGTCCTCGGGGCCAGTGCCTACGGCACAGACGGTCTTCGTTCCACCTGCTTCAATCCCTCCCCAGAGTGGCATCGTCTTTCTCCATTCTTCATGGGTAGGAAATGGGCTAGGTCGGCGGTCACTTCACCAGCGGCAGCACGGCCCGGAACTCGTCGGTGCCGGCGCGCTGGAGGAGTTCGTAGATCACCATCTCGGTGGAGGTGATGACCACTCCTGCCTGGCGCATTCTCTTCAGGGCCACCTTGCAGTTGTCGCGAGTGCGGGACGAAGTGGCGTCGCTAACCACGTGGATGGTGTAGTCGGCCACACCTTGCAGCGCAGTCTGGGCCACGCAGATGTGGGCTTCCACGCCAGCCAGGATGAGGGTCTTGAGGCCGAGGGCGCGAACCCGGTCCACAAACTCCTGGCAACCGAAGCAGCCGAACTCCCACTTGTGGATAGGTTCCAGCCCCGGCCTTGCGGCCAATACCTCCGGCAGGGTGTCTCCCAGCTTGTTTTGTTCCGTCAGGATGACGGGGAGCCCCAGGATTTCGCTGAACCTGAGCAGGCGCACCACGTTGTCGAGCACCCTCTGCCCGTCCGCGATGGGTGGCATCATCTTCTCCTGGACATCGATGATGACCAGGAGACTTTCCTCTCTGGTGATCAGCTTGCCTGGTGGTAGACCGGGATTGTTCATGGCCGTCCTCTTGCCCAGCGTGTTTGACCCTGATTCTACGCGCTACGCGGTGAAAGGCAAGAGGGGCCGGGTGCTGCATCTGTGTCCCTGAGAGACCCCTTCGGACCCTATGGAGGACGCGGTGTTGATTTCTCTGCCGCAGAACGCTACAATGATAAAGAGTCCTATGGAACAATCATTCAAGATGAAGGTCTATCGCAAGGAAGGAGCTCATAATGGCGGATTTGGAGATTTCGAAGACATTAGAGAATCTCAAAGAGGCGTTTGCAGG
Source organism: Anaerolineae bacterium (assembly GCA_035256725.1). Classification (GTDB taxonomy): domain Bacteria; phylum Chloroflexota; class Anaerolineae; order UBA7937; family B3-Chlor; genus JAUVXJ01. The sequence goes on along the minus strand of DATEXS010000111.1, from coordinate 714 downwards.
TGAGTCACAGGCCAATCGCAAGTATCTGGCCTTCGCCGAGCAGGCGGACGCCGATGGATATCCGCAAGTGGCTAAGCTGTTTCGCGCTGCCGCCGAGGCGGAGACAGTCCACGCTCATGCGCATCTGAGGGCCATGGAGGGTGTAGGCTCCACCAAGGACAATCTGCTTGCGGCTGTGGAAGGAGAGACTTACGAGTTCGAGAGCATGTACCCCGGCATGATCGCCGAGGCGAAGAAAGAGGGCTTCAAGAAGGCCGAGCGCAGCTTCAACTACGCCAACCAGGTGGAGCAGATACACGCAGGGCTGTACCAGAAGGCCCTGAAGAACCTGGGCAAAGATATCAAGCCGGTAGACTACTACGTGTGCCCGGTGTGTGGGAACACCTTCGAGGGTGCGCAGAGTGAGCCGTGCCCCATCTGCGGCACCCCAGCCAACCGCTTCCACAAAGTCGACTAGCCTGAGCGCTGGCTCGGGATCAGGCGTGACAAGAGGGGGACTATGTGAGAGTCCCCCTCTTCTTGTCTTGCCTTTCCAGAACGGTTCTAGGGGTCTCTGAAGCTCCCCTCAGGTCCTCACTGCCCCCGCCTGTGGACCGCGCGGCCTCGGGCTGGGTCTCTTTGGCCTTTGCGGCGCGCCGCCTCCAGCAGCAGCTTCTGCTCGGCGGAGGCCACGTTGCGGATGGTCTGCTCGATCACGTCCCAGTTCACGGAGAT